>NZ_JBHZAG010000004.1:130254-250373 GCF_042754125.1 Amycolatopsis sp. NPDC059235 | reverse complement strand
GTGAAGGGCTCCTTGAGGGAATCAGATTCCCTCAAGGAGCCCTTCACGGACCGTCAGCGGCGCTCCCAGTTCGCCGCCTGCGCGGAACTCAGCCGCGAACTCCTCCGCGCCGAGAACGCTGCTAGCGCGGGCGGTGATCCGGTCCACGTCGCCCCGCTCCGCGGCGGGCAGCGGTGCGCCAACCCCAGCCCGGGAAGCCGCGGCTGCGCCCAGCAACCGCGCGGCCTCGCGGTGCGCACCGGCCAGTGAGTGCGCGCCCGCCAACCCCTCCAGCGCCAGCGCGATCGCTCGCGGATCCCCGGCCCGGCGGGCGATCTCGTGACCTTCCTGCTGCCGTCGCAGCGCAGTGTCCGGATCTCCGCGCAATTCGGCGACGAAACCGAGTTCTGCGAGAATCAACGTGTTCCCCGGTTCGAAATCGACCTGTTTGTTCCACTCGAGCAGCGTCCGCAAATGCCGCTCGGCGAGATCGAGGTCGCCCTCGCGCCGGGTACCGAGGGCCAGCCCGGTCAGCGCATACATTTCCCCCGGCGTGAAGCCGTGCTCCGCGGCGACCTCGCGAGCCCGGTCATGCAGTTCACGGGCGGCGGAGTAGTCCTTGCGCAGCAACGCTACCCGGCCTAGCCAGGACAGCTGGTACGACGCTTCCGGCCACAAGCCCAGTTCCTCGGCGATCTGCAATCCTTCGACGTGGACCGCCTCGGCGCGCGCGTAGTCCCCGGCAAGGGAACTGAGTGCGCCCCGCGCGAAAATCGCCTGCAGCTGCCCCCATTTGTCGCCGATTTCAGCGAACAATTCCGCGCAGCGATCGGCGTAACGCCACGCTGCCGCGATATCGCCTCTCGACAGCACCTGGCTCGCGCGGTCGCCGCTCGCCGCCGCGATTCCCCACCGGTCGTCGGCAGTCTCGAAGGCGGCTAGGGCGTCCAGGGTCAGCGGCTCGGCCCCGGGCAGATCGGCCACTGTGGACAGTGCGTAGCCGATGAACCACTTGGCCCGGGCGCTCATCGGCTGTTCGGCCACGGGACGCCAGTCGGGCCGGTCGCCAGCCAGGATACCGAGCGCGGCGAGCGTCGCCTGTGCTTCCGCGCGCAACTCGGGATCGCCGCCGGGCAGGCCGGACGCGGCGCGCAAGGAGCGCATCGCCTCGGCCATCCGGCCGCGCAGGAACCGGTACCAGGACAGCCGGTTCGCCAGCCGCAACGCGTTGTCGGCGCTCCCCCAACCGGCCAGATTTTCCGCTGCGGCACGAAGATTCGGCAAGTCCGCGTCGAGCCGCCGCAGCCAACGTCGTTGGTCTCGGCCGCGGAGACCGGCATCCGCGACACCGGCGAGCTGGACGTAATACTCCGCGTGCCGACGCCGTGTCTTTTCGACCTCACCGGCTTCGCGCAGCCGCTCCAGGCCGTAAACCGCCACCGATTCGAGCAGCCGGTACCGCGCGTTGTTCGCGGGCACGACCAGCGAGCGGTCGACGAGCTTCGCCAGCAGACCCAGCACCTCGCCTTCTTCAACGCCGTCGCCCGCGCAGACCGCCTCGGCCGCGTCAAGCGCACAATCCTCGGTGTGCACCGACAACCGTTGCAGCACAAGGCGTTCCTGCTCGCTCAGGAGTTCCCAGCTCCAGTCGATCATCGCGCGCAGTGTCTGCTGCCGGGCGGGAACGCCGCGACGGGTGGTGTCGAGCACGCGGAACCGATCGTCCAGCCGCCGCAGCAACTCCGGCACGCCCAACGCGCGCACGCGAGTCGCAGCGAGTTCGAGCGCCAGCGGCAGTCCGTCCAGCTTCCGGCAAATCTCCGCGACCGCGGCCGCGTCAGAACTGTCCACAGTGAACCCGGTGTCCGCGACCCGCGCGGTGAAAAGCTGCGCGGCACTGTCGTGGTCCAGCGGCGGCACCGGGAATTGCGTTTCCCCGGCAATCCCGAGCGGCTCCCGGCTGGTGGCGAGGATCCGCAGCCCGGGCGCGGCCGCCAGCAGTCGTGCGGTCAGCGCGGCGACCGGCTCGATCAGCTGCTCGCAGTTGTCCAGGACGACGAGTGTTTCCTTGCCCCGCAACGACTCGGCCAGCCGTTCCACGGGATCCGCCGGGGACGGGACTGCCGCGTCCCGGATCCCCAGCGTCGCCGCGATCGCCTCCACCACCCACTCGATCGGCGGACACTGGCTCAGCGCGCATTCGTGGCGGTCCATGCCGGTCAGTTCCACGAGCCACGCTCCCGCGGCGAAGTCACCGCCGAGCCGGTGCGCGGTCTCCAGCGCGAGCCGGGTCTTGCCGACGCCACCGGGTCCGGTGAGCGTGACCAGCCGAGATTCGCTGACGAGCGTGCTGACGGCACGCACCGCGGCGGTGCGGCCGACCAGTTCAGTGAGCGGCACCGGAAGCTGTGGAACGACGGCGGTCAGCGCCGGATCCTGCGCCAGAATCGACCGGTGCAGCGCCGCGAGTTCGGAGCCGGGATCCAGTCCTAGCTCGTCGGCGAGACGGCGGCGCAGCTCGTCGTAGGAGGCCAGCGCCTCGCTCTGCCGCCCCGCCGCGTACAGCGCGCGCACCTGCAGGGCGCGTAGCCGTTCCCGCAACGGATGCCGCCCGACGAGGTCGGCGAGCTCCGCCGTGAGCGCGGCATGTTCGCCCAGAGCGAGCCGCGCGTCGGCGAGATTTTCTTGCGCGACAAGGCGGTCTTCTTCCAGCCGCTGGATCACCGGCTGCGCGAAGGGTTCATCGGCGAACTCGGCGAGCGCCGGACCCCGCCATAGCGCCAGCGCCTCAGTGAACAGCGTGACCTTCGACTGCGGGTCCTCCGCCGTGCTTGCCGCGGCGATCAACGCACGGAACCGTCCGACGTCGAGCGCCTCCGGCTCGATCCGCAGCACGTAACCGGGTGCCTGATGCACCAGCGCACGGCCCTGCCCAGGTTCGGCGCCTTCGAGCGCGCGGCGCAGCTGCGAGACCTTCGTCTGCAGCGTGTTGACCGGATTGCCGGGCAGCTGGTCGCCCCACAGATCGTCCGCCAGCCGGTCCGCCGACACCGGACGGCCCTCGTGCACGAGAAGGACCGCGAGCAGGGTCCGGACCTTGGCCTCAGGCACCCGGACCGGCTCGCCGTCGTCGCTGCTCACGGCCAAGGGCCCCAGGATGCCGAATCGCACGAATCCACCGTAACCGCACCCGTGCGCGGACCCCCAGCGAACCGTGCGTAGGCGTCGGCACCGTGGTCGGCAGATCGACGAACTGGAGGGACGACATGTCCGGGAATGCGACCTCAGCGACTGTGCTGGGGCTCGGAGCGATGGGCAGCGCGCTGGTCGGCGCGCTGCTGGACACAGGGCGGCCGGTGACGGTCTGGAACCGCTCGGCGGACAAGGCGAAACCGCTGGTCACACGGGGTGCGATAGCGGCGGGGTCGGCCGCCGAAGCGGTCGCGGCGAGCGAGCTGGTGATCGCCTGTCTGCTGGACGACGCGTCGGTGCGCGAGGTGCTCGGCACGGCTTCGCTGGCGGGCAAGACGGTGGTGAACCTGACTAACGGCACCCCTCGACAGGCCCGTGAGCTGGCCGAATGGGTCTCGGAGCAGGGTGGGGAGTTCCTCGACGGCGGGATCATGGCGGTGCCGCCGATGATCGGGCAGCCGGGCGCGTTCGTGTTCTACAGCGGGCCGAAGGACGTCTTCGACACGCATCGCGCGGCGTTCGACGCGTTCGGCGGCAGCAACTACGTCGGCGAGGACCCGGGCCTCGCGGCACTGCACGATCTCTCGCTGCTGTCGGGGATGTATGGCCAGTTCATCGGCATCTTGCAGGCCTACGCGCTGATCCGCAGCGAAGGCCTCTCGGCGGTCGAGTTCCAGCCGCTGCTGAGCGGATGGCTGACCGCGATGGGCACCTTCGCCGAGCACGCCGCCAAGGAGATCGACAGCGGCGACTACAGCCAGGGCGTCGTGTCGAACCTCGGGATGCAGGCCGCCGCGTTCGACAACCTGCCCGCCGCGGCCGCTGACCAGGGCGTCAGCTCCGAACTGCTCGCACCGCTGCACCAGCTGCTCCTGCGCCGCACCGCCGACGGCCACGGCGCGGAAAACCTCACGAGCGTCATCGAACTGCTGAAGAAATAAGGAGAAAACCGTGAATGTGACGTTGATCGGTCTCGGCCCGATGGGCCAGGCCATGGTGCGGTCCTATCTGGCCGCCGGCCACGAGGTGACGGTGTGGAACCGCACCGCGAGCCGGGCCGACGAGCTGGTGGCCGCGGGCGCGAAGCGCGCGGAAACGGTCGTGGACGCGCTGGCCGCGAACGAACTGGTGCTTCTCAGTCTCACCGATTATCAGGCGATGTACGACATTCTCGCGCCGACCGAGGACGCGCTGCGGGGCAAGATCGTGGTGAACCTCAGCTCGGACACGCCGGAGCGGACGCGAGTGGCCGCGGAATGGCTGGCCGCGCGCGGCGCGGAGATGATCGCCGGCGGGATCATGGTGCCCGCGCCGGTCGTCGGCACTGAGGGTTCGTTCGTGTTCTACAGCGGCGCGCAGCCGGTGTTCGACCGGATCGAGCCTGCGCTGCGCGTCATCGGACGGCCGGACTACCGGGGCGCGGACCCGGGCCTGGCGCAGCTGTACTACCAGTCGCTGCTGGACCTGTTCCTCACCACGCTCTCGGCGTTCCTGCACTCCGCCGCGCTCGTCGGCACGGCCGGAGTGTCCGCCGCGACGCTGGTGCCGTACGCGGCGGAACTGCTGACGCTCGTGCAGACCACGCTGGACGAAACCGCGAAGAACGTCGACAGCGGCACCCACCCCGGCGACCAGGCGAACGCGAAGATGATGGGCGCGACGGCCGACCACGTCCTCGCCGCCAGCCGGGACGCGGGCATCGACACGGCCCTGCCCGCCGCGGTGAAGGAGCACTACGACCGCGCCATCGCCGCCGGGCACGGACGGGACAGCTGGTCCAGCCTGATCGACGTGATCCGCAGCAAGGCGTGATCCGCCCGCGGTCTGGGAAGCCGCCGCCGTTAAGCCCGGCCGAATCCGCGGCCCCGCCCGCCGACGGATCCGCGCCGGTCGCCGGACAACGCTTCCCAGACCGCGGTCCCGGGCCGCATCCTGGACGCAGAGCCGCGCTGGGGAGGCGCGGACCAGGGGTTGGTTTCGATGCTGCGCATGATTTTCACCGCAAAAGACCTGTGCCGGGTGCGAGTGGCGAGGGGCGCGCACCCGACGTGGGAGCTGATTCTGAGCATCAACAGTCTCCAGGACCCTCACCTGCCCCTGGAGTACCGCGGCTGGCGCGCGACAGTCCTGACCGGAGCCCGACGGGCCCCCGCGCACTGGCGCTGCCTGAAAACCGCCGCGGAGGTGGTCCCGGCCGGGAACTTCCCGGACTTCCTGACGCCGGCGCTGGACGAAACGGACGTCGGAGCCCATTTCGAAACCATCTTGGCCCAGCCGAAAGCCGTCCTGCGCGAGGACATCGTCCGCACCTTCGCCCGACACCGCCGCGCACCGCGCTGGGCCCGCACGGTCTACGCCGACGGCAGCACCCGCGGTGTCGTGCACGCCCTGCGCGAGTACAGCGACCTCGTCCTCGGACCCGCGCGGCCGGTCCTGGACCGGCGAGTCGAAACCGAGCGCACCCGATACGCGGAGCAGCTGCTGAGCGGCGGGGTCGAGGCACTGTTGGGGAATCTGCACCCGTCGATCCGGTGGCGCAATCCGGTCCTGGAGGCGGATTATCCGCGCGACCGCACGGTGGCTTTGAACGGGCGGGGTTTGGTATTGGTTCCGGCCCATTTTTGCTGGGGCGAACCGGTGACATTCATCGACGCCGCCCAACAGCCGACGCTGGTCTGCCCGGCGGCGGGGCTGGTGCCGCGCGAACCGGTGGGCACCCGGGAGGATCAGCTGGCAGGGCTCGTGGGTCGCACCCGGGCGCGGCTGTTGTGCGAATTGGCAGCGGAGGCGTCCACGACGGTCTTGGCGGCGCGGTTGGGAGTTTCACCGGCGGCGGTCAGCCAGCATACGAAAACGTTGCGGACGGCCGGGCTGATTACGACGACCCGGGAGGGGGCGGGGGTGCATCATTCGCTTACGCCGCTGGGGAAGGCATTTCTCGAGGCGCGGTAGTTCGTGTGCGAAGGCCGATATCAGCAGGCAAAGCGAATCGCCTCCGCACATAGGCCGAGGGGACAGCTGGCCCGGACGCAGTCACGCGATAGCAGTCAGGCTCTCCCCGGTGAGCACTTGGTGATGCAGTTCCCGCAATGAGGCGGAGGGCATCAGGCCCAGCTCCTCGTCCAGGATCCGATGCAGATTCCGGTAAGCGTGCAACGCCTCGCCTCGCCGGCCCGTGTTGTGCAGCGCGGTGATCAGCTCGACGTGGAACCACTCGTTCAACGGGTGCGTCGTGGTCAGCGAGCGCAGTTCGGGGATCAGCTCGCGATGCCTGCCGAGCTGCAGGTCGGCCCTGATCCGCAGCTCCAGCGTGCGGATCCGGGTCTCCTCGAGGTACGCGGCGTGCGCTTCGAGCAGCCGTCCGGGCGCGAGATCCGCCAGCACCGGACCACGCCACAGGCTCAGCGCCTGCCGCAGCTTCACCGAAGCTTGCCCCTGCTGCCCGGACTCAAGCA
The DNA here is from genome assembly GCF_042754125.1 of Amycolatopsis sp. NPDC059235. Taxonomy (NCBI): domain Bacteria; kingdom Bacillati; phylum Actinomycetota; class Actinomycetes; order Pseudonocardiales; family Pseudonocardiaceae; genus Amycolatopsis; species Amycolatopsis sp. NPDC059235. The sequence goes on along the minus strand of NZ_JBHZAG010000004.1, from coordinate 243,747 downwards.
GCTGGCCGCCCTCTTCGGACAGCCGGGTGAACGTGAGCGAGTCCAGCTCGTGGCCGAGCAGCCGGAGGCTGTAACCGGGCGGCTGGGTCATGATCAGCTCGTCCACCCCCTTGCTGCCCAACGGCCCTTTGAACGTCTTGCGCAATTGGTAAACATAACTCTGCAGGGTGGCTACCGCGCTCTTCGGCGGGGTGTCCCCCCACAGCTCGTCGACAATCGCGTTGGTCTCCACGATCCTATTGGCGCACATCAGCAACAGGGCCATGGTCCAGCGGACCTTCGGCGCCGTCGGCGTGCATAACTCGTTTCCGCATCTTACTTCGATCGGCCCAAGTATGTTGAACTGCATGGAATCCCCCAGAACTCCCCAGCTTGGCGGATGTTTCCCTCGAAGCACCCGGTTTCCGCACCCCGTCCGCGAACCGTCCCGGGCGGACCATGAGCCGGCTTGAGAAAACCTGGCGGGCGTCTGATCCAGTCAGCGGGAACTCGCACGGATTTACCCTGCCGCAAGCACCGGATAAAGCCCACGCCCCGGAATATTCGCCAGTCTACGACCGCTGTCAACGTCGCGGAACCGGACCGTCGAACAGCGGGCGCCCGCCCCGTCACGGCCTGAGGCAGCGACCGCTCCCCGCACCGATAACTGCCTCCGAATAGCGCCGCGTCGGCGATTTCCCTCGACTCGCGAAGCGCGAGCACGGTCCAGCCTCGCTGCGACGATAATGCGTGTGCGAACCGCACTCGCGCGGCTACCCGCGGCAGCCGTCAGCCCGGCCCGTCCGTCACGAAAAATTCTTCCGCGCATTCCTTCCCCTTTCTTGTGCACCGCGGATCTTGTGCACAGCGACGCAGCTGTCCAGTACGCGGCCTGCCGCGCCGATCACGCCGTCCGACCGCGCCGGATTGCTCGACACCCCATTCGCCCCCGTGGCAAACTGCGTCTTCCCCGGAACCGCCGTGAGTTCTCCGCCTGGATCACAATGTTCCGGGATCCGGCCGCACCAGGCCCGCGTTCCGGCCGATTGCCGTTCCCCTCAGCTTTGACCCGATTCTCACTCTACTCCGATATCGAGCGCGTCGCTTCGGCGTCCGCGAGCAATCAGGCGATCGCGGAGCGCCACTTCAGGCGATCGTTCGCACGCCTTATCCGGCATTTCCGGACCCGGCCGCACCCCCGATTCCCGCGACCGGAACCTCCGCCTCGTCGCCATCGGCCGCGATCCCCGCACCGCTGAAATCGCCTTCTCGCCGCGGTACCCCGGATCGCCCGGCCGCCTCAAGCCCGGCAAGCACGAGCGTCTCGCGCTCTCGCTTCGTTCAGAGGTGCACGCAGGGCAAATATCCCCGCTTGTCGTGTCGGCCGAATACTGGCGACCGAGTGAGCCGAGGTACGAATTCATTACCGCAAAGGCTCCGCATGAGCAGAAACCGTTGCCGCCACGGACAACACCGCCACTCCGGCACGCCTCCCTCGGATTCCCTCGCCAAATCCCATGCGCCCCCGCCCCGGATTGATCTCTTACGGAGACAACCACCTCCCTAATCGGCACGCAAGGAAGAAACCGCGCCAGTGCGGAAATTCCGGCAGACGGCGTAACACTCCCCCGCGGCGACGGCCGTGCCCGCGCGAAAGCGCCGCTGCCGCGACAACGGTCGGCTACCAACGCGATTCGTTGGGCAGCAAGGGAAAACAGCGCGAATCGCACACCGCGGCCAGGGCGAGCGGCCAGGGCTCCAGTCAGGGTTGAGCGCGGGCAAGGGCCATCCTCGATGTGTTCGGCCAAGACTCCTCGCAGCGCGATCGGCTCGGGTGGCAATCCGCCACGGCCGGGGAGGGTGTTCGCAGGAACATGGACGCAGGGTGGGCTGGCCCGGGTGTTCGACGCGGCTACGGCGACATGGGCCGACGGGTCGTGATCACAGGTATGGGCGTGCTCGCGCCAGGAGGGTTGGGAACGAAGGCATTCTGGGAGCTGATCACCGCCGGCCGGACAGCGACCAGGAGCACCACGCTTTTCGACGCTTCACCGTTCCGGTCCAGAGTGGCCGGCGAGTGCGACTTCGACCCGGCACGGCACGGCCTGACCCCGCAAGAGGTCCGCAGGATGGACCGTGCGGTGCAGTTCGCCGTGGTGAACTCTCGCGAGGCGATCGCCGACAGCGGGCTGGACACGGACAAAGTGGATCCGCACCGCGTGGGAGTCACCATCGGCAGCGCCGTCGGCTGCACGATGAGCCTGGACCGGGAATACGCGGTGGTCAGCGACGCGGGCCGGCATTGGCTGGTCGACAACAGCTACGGAACGCCTCATCTGTACGGCCACTTCGTGCCCAGCTCCATGGCTGCCGAGGTGGCGTGGCAGGCAGGAGCGGAAGGCCCCGTCACCGTGGTGTCGAACGGATGCACGTCCGGTCTCGACGCGGTCGGCTACGCGTGCGACCTGATTCGCGAGGGCGCCGCGGACGTGATGATCGCCGGCGCGACCGACGCGCCGATCTCCCCGATCGCGGTCGCTTCGTTCGACGCGATCAAGGCGACGACCACTCGCAATCACGACCCGGAACACGCGTCCCGGCCGTACGACCGGACCCGCGACGGATTCGTGCTCGGCGAAGGGTCGGCGGTATTCGTCATCGAGGAAATGGAGCGGGCGAGAAAACGCGGTGCGCACTCGTATGCCGAAATTGTCGGCTTCGCTTCGCGCAGCAACGCGTACCATATGACCGGATTGCGTCCCGACGGGCAGGAGATGGCGGCGGCGATCCGGGCCGCGCTGGACGAGGCCCGGCTCGACCCCGGAGACATCGACTACGTGAACGCGCACGGCTCCGGCACCAAGCAGAACGACCTGCACGAGACCGCGGCGTTCAAGGACAGTCTCGGCGAACACGCCTACCGCACGCCGGTCAGCTCGATCAAGTCGATGATCGGGCATTCTCTCGGCGCGATCGGTTCGATCGAGGTCGCGGCGAGCGCGCTCGCGATCGAACACGGGGTGGTGCCGCCCACCGCGAACCTGCACGAGCGCGATCCCCTGCTGGACCTCGACTACGTGCCGCTGACCGCGCGCGAGCAGCGCACCGACGTCGTGCTCAGCGTCGGCAGCGGGTTCGGCGGGTTTCAGACCGCGATCCTGCTGGCCAAACCGGACCGGAGAACGCCATGACCGCCGTAGTGACCGGACTCGGCGTCGCCGCCCCGACCGGACTCGGGATCGACGACTTCTGGGCAGCCGCGTTGACCGGGCGGAGCGGCATCGGCCGGATCAGCCGGTTCGACCCGTCGTCCTATCCCGCGACGCTGGCGGGCGAGGTGCCGGGGTTCGTCCCGGAGGAGCACTTGTCCAGCCGGTTGATCCCGCAGACCGATCACATGACCCGGCTGGCGCTCGCCGCGGCCGACTGGGCGCTGCGGGACGCCGAGGCCGACCCGTCCGCCTTGCCCGGCTACGAGATGGGCGTGGTCACCGCGAGCTCGTCCGGCGGCTTCGAGTTCGGCCAGCGGGAGATGGAAAAGCTGTGGAGCAAAGGGCGGGAGTACGTCAGCGCTTACCAGTCGTGGGCATGGTTCTACGCGGTCAACACCGGCCAGATCTCGATCCGGCACGGCATGCGCGGCCCCAGCGGGGTCGTGGTGTCGGAACAAGCAGGCGGAATCGACGCTCTCGCGCAGGCTCGCCGGCAGATTAGGAAAGGCCTCGGACTGGTTGTGTCCGGCGGCATGGACAGCTCGCTGTGCCCGTGGGGCTGGGTCGCGCAACTGAGCAGCGGGCGGTTGAGCACGGCCAGCGACCCGGATCGCGCCTATCTCCCGTTCGACGAAGAAGCCAGCGGGCACGTCCCCGGCGAGGGCGGCGCGATCCTGATCGTGGAGGACGACCGCGCGGCTCGCGCCCGCGGCCGGGACACCAGCTACGGCGAACTCGCCGGTTTCGCCTCGGCCTTCGATCCGAAGCCCGGTTCCGGGCGGGAACCGGCTTTGCGCCGAACGATCGAGTCGGCGCTCGCCGACGCGTCGGTCGCGCCGGAGCAGGTGGACGCGGTGTTCGCGGACGCCGCCGGAGTGCCCGAGCTGGACCTGGCCGAGGCCACCGCGATCGCCTCCGTGTTCGGAGCCCGGCGAGTTCCGGTCACCGCGCCCAAAACGCTGACCGGGCGGTTGTACTCCGGAGGCGCCCCGCTCGACGTGGTGTCCGCCTTGCTGGCGATCCGGGACGGGGTGATCCCGCCGACCTTCAACGTCGTCCCGGCCCGGCGTTACCCGATCGACCTCGTCTCCGGGCAGCCGAGGGAGACGCCGATCCGGACCGCGCTCGTGCTCGCCCGCGGGCACGGCGGGTTCAACACGGCGGTGGTGCTGCGCGCGACAGGTTGAGCCCGGCTCGAGCGAATGCCAGACCAGACCGGCCCAGTTTCGCCGGTACGACGACCTTCAGGAGGCGCCATGACCCAGTTCACTCTCGACGATCTGCGCCGGCTTCTGCGCGAAGCAGCCGGCGAGGACGACACCGTCCAGCTGGACGGGGACATCGCGGACGTGCCGTTCGCCGACCTCGGGTACGACTCGGTGGCGCTGCTGGAAACAGCGGCGGCGGCGGACCGCGAGTTCGGCGCGACCATCCCCGACGAACTGCTCGGCGAACTGACCACTCCGGCCGCGTTCGTCAAGGCCGTCCGCGAACTCCTCCCGCAGACCTGATGCGCGTCATCGATCTGTCGACCCCCGTCGACGCGTCAGTCTGGGAACCCGAACCGGTGATCCACAAGATCACGACCGCCGCCGAGGGCGCCCGGCACATGAGTTCGGAGATGCGCGAGCATTTCGGCATCGAGTTCGACCCGGAGGTGCTGCCGCACGGGGAACTGCTGTCCATCGACACGCTCACCTTGACGACACACACCGGAACGCACGTCGACGCGCCGTCGCACTACGGCAGGGGCGCGTCTGGCGGGGAGCCGCCGAACATCGACCAAGTGCCTCTCGAATGGTTCTACGCACCGGCTGTGGTCCTCGACCTCACCTCCGCGCCCCCGGGAACGGCGGTGGGCGCGGAGACGATCGGGCGCGAACTCGACCGCGTCGGCTACCGGCCGTCGCCGCTGGACATCGTGCTGCTGCACACCGGCGCGTCCCGGTTCTCCGGAACGCCGAAATATTTCACCGAGTTCGTCGGCCTCGACCGAGGTGCGACGAAGTTGTTGCTGGACCTGGGTGTCCGGGTGATTGGCACGGACGCCTTCAGCCTCGACGCGCCCTTCACCGCGATGATCAGGGAGTACCAGCGGACCGGCGACCGGGAAGTGTTGTGGCCCGCGCACTTCGCCGGACGTGAGGTGCCCTATTGCCAGATCGAGCGCTTGGCCAATTTGGCCGCCCTGCCCACGGCGCACGGGTTCAAGGTCTCCTGTCTTCCGGTGAAGATCGCGGGCGCGGGCGCGGGCTGGGCTCGCGCGGTCGCGATCGTCGAAGACTGAGCGCGGCCGCCGAACGATCCGGCGGCCGCGCTCTTCGGCGACCCGGCCGGGCTCAGGACATCAGGCCGAGGCCTCCGTCCACCGCGAGCACCTGGCCGTGGATCCACGCCGCCTCCGGCAGGCAAAGCAAAGCCACGACGTCGGCCACGTCCCCGGCGGTGGCCAGGCGACCGGCCGGAGTCCGGGCGACCAGCCTGGCGATCGTTTCCGCGCGTTCCGGATCCGGCCCCTCGTCCAGTTTTCCCGGGGCCACGGCGTTCACCGTGACCCCTCGGCCCGCGAGCGCCGCGGCCAGATACCGCACCAGGCTCTCCATCGCGGCCTTGGCCATGCCGAGCCCGGCGTACCGCGGAGCCACGAATCGCCCGCCGCGGCTGGAGACAGCGACGACCCGGCCGGTGCCGGCCGTGAGCATTTCGGCCATCCGGCCCGCACCGTGCACCAGCGGACCGAGCGCCACGGCCGCGTCGCGCGAGTACTTCTCCTCGTCGAAGGCCAAGGTCGGCATCGGGTGGAAGCTGGCCGCGCTGTGCACGAAAATGTCCAGCTTTCCGGCATCGGACTGGACCTCGTCGAAGAGGAACGCGACCTGGTCCGGACAGCCCACGTCGGCTTTGACCGCCCGGGTTTCGCCGCCGATCCCGGCCGCCGCCCGCCGGGCGCGGTCTTCGTCGTGGGCGTAGTTCAGGAAGACGCGGCAGCCTGAACGGCCTAGCTTCCGGGCGATCGCGAGACCGAGACCGTGAGTCGCGCCGGTCACCAGCGCCACCTTGCCTTCGAGGTTCATCGGCCCGCCGCCGCCGGCTGGGAATGCAGGTGCACTCCGTTGAGCACCGCGTCCAGCCCGGCCGTGCCGGTCACCGGGCCTTTGCCGGCGAGATACGCGTCCGGACGGATCAAGACGTAGTCGCCGGGCCGGGCGCCGATCTCCGAAGCGAGCCGGCCGTCCGGATCCGCCAAGGCGTACGGCGAATCGGGAGACGCGCTCACCGCGCGCACGGACACAGCCGCGCCGTAACGCCGGACCGCGTGCTCGGCCAGCGACCTGTCGCCGCCGAACAGGAGCAAGGTCCACCGCGGATCGACCAGCTCTTCCGAGCACAGCGCGCGCCAGCCGGCGCTGGACTTCTCCGCTTCCTCGGTACAGCCGACCCGGTGGCCTGGCCGGATTCCCTCGAGCGAGCCGCTTGCCGAGCGGTTCAGCGGGCTGTCGCGGTAGTTCAGCCCGAGCGCCGAGATGGTCTTCATCATCTTGCGCTCGGCCTTGCGCTTGGCGGGCTTGAGGAGGTTCAGCAGGCCGAGTCCGACGGGCAGCAGGAGAGGGGCGAGCGCGTTGCGCAACGCGATCAGCGCGGTCGCCTTTTTCGTCGACCCCAGCAACGCCTCGCCGACCGGAACCCGTTCGACGCTGTAGCTGTCCAGAAGCTTCTCGTCCGCGTATCCCCTGACCACGTCGGCGAGTTTCCACGCGAGGTTGACGGCGTCCTGGATCCCGGTGTTCATGCCCTGGCCGGACGCCGGGCTGTGCACGTGGGCCGCATCGCCCGCGAGAAAGCACCTGCCGACCCTCATCTGCTGGATCATCCGCTGCTGGATGGTGAACACCGACACCCACGTCGGCCGCTCCACCTTGGCCGGACGACCGAGGGCCTGCCCGATCAGCACGGAGAACCGCGCGGCGACCGCGTCGGGATCCGCGTTCGCGTCGTGCGCCTCGGCGGTGGTGTCCAGCAGCCGCCACTTTCCCCGGGCGGGGAACGGCACCAACAGAATCGCGCCCTTCGGCGTGTGCATCAGGTGCAGCCCGTCCTTGGGCAGGTCGACGTCGATGACCGCGTCCGCGATCGACCACCGCTCCGACGAGTCGCCGAGAAGGCGAAGGTCCAGCTCCTTGCGTACCGTGCTGTGCGCGCCGTCCGTGCCCACCAGCCACGGGACGGACACCGTGTCCGTCCGGCCGTCGGCAGTCCGCAGCACAGCGTCGGCGTGGCCGGGATGCTGTTCGAGCCTGTCCAGCTCGATTCCCCACTCCACCTTGACTCCGTAGCGGAGCAAGCTGTCCCGGAGCACTTCCTCGGTGATCGCCTGGTCCACTTGGAGCGTGAACGGGAAGCGGGTCGGCAGCTCGGTGTAGTCGGTGCCGAACCGGATCAGCCTGCGGCCGTTGCGATGGATGGAAAAGCTGCCGGCGCGGATGCCGCGCGGCAGGATCTCGTCGAGCACGCCCATCTGGTGGTACAGCTCGAGAGTGCGCGCGTGCGTCGCGCTGGCCCGGCTGGTCGCCGCGGGCCCGTCGGCCTTGTCGACCAGCCGCACCCGCACTCCGCGCCTGACCAGTTCGTGTGCCGCGGCCAGTCCGACCGGACCCGCGCCGACCACCAGTACATCCACCTCAGGCATGGCTTCCCTCGACATTCCTCAGTCTTCCCGAGACCTTCGCGTCGCGATCATCCCGGTTCCGGCTCGGCAACCGCCTCGAGGAAGGCTGGAGGCGTCCACAATGGACCGACAGCGGAACTCGAGCGGCGCTCAAGCCGCCGGCGCGAGACTCGCCCCGACCGAGCAAACCGCTAGCGAGAGGACACCCGTCCATGGCGACGGCAGAAACGGCGTCCCCGCCGGACAGCATCGCCGCGGGACCGCCCCTGGACACCATCGCCGAGCACATCGGCGGGCCGCGGATCGACGACCTGCTCCGCCGGGCCGCCGAATGCGCGCCCGAACGGGCGGCTTTCCGTTACCCCGGGGGAGAAATCTCCTACGCGGCCCTGAACGCCAAGACGACCCGGTGCGGCGCGGCTCTGCGCGAACTCGCCGGGAGCGACACGGTGATCGCGCTGTCCATGGTGCTCAGCGTCGACTTCGCGGTGGGATTCTTCGGTATCTCCCGTTCGGGCAACGCCAGCGCGTTGCTCAACCCGTACCTGCCCGCCGAACGACTCGTCCAACTGCTGCGCACGTGCGGTGCGCGCATCGCGATCGTGTCGCCCCAGGTGTACCGGAACCTCGCGCCCGCGGCCGGCGGCCTGCCGGATCTCCAGTCGATTGTGCTGACGCACCGCGAAGGCGGGATCGACGCGCCGACCCTGGACGAACTGGCGGCTCGAGCGGGCGTCGATCCGGCCGCGGGCGAAGCCGATCCGGAGTCGTTGGCGTGTCTGCAATTCACCAGCGGCACGACCGGAACGCCGAAGGCCGTGCGGCTGTCTCACCGCAATCTGGCGGTGAACGCGGCACAGACCGTTCACGGCCAGCAGCTGACCGAGTCGTCCGTGCTGTTCAACTTCCTGCCGACGTTCCACTCGATGCACCTGACCGCGGGCGTGGCCGCCGCGGCGACACACGTGCTGTGCCCGGGAGACGACATCGCCGGATCGGTCGACGCCGCACGGCGGCACGGCGCGACGCACTACTACAGCCTCCCGGTGCGGCTGGCTCGGCTGGCCGCTGATCCGCGGCTGCCCGAACTCGAAGCGCCGGCGTCGCGCGGCATCCTGTCCGGCGGGTCGGCCCTGTCGCCGCATGCCGCGAGCTTGCTGTCCGAGCACTTCAGCGTGCCGGTGGTGCAGGGCTACGGCCTCGCGGAGACTTCGCCGTCGATGCTGCTCGGCAACTTGGACGAGCCGAGGTCCGGATCGTGCGGCGTGCTCGTGCCCGGCGGCGAATGCCGCATCGTGGACGTGGAAACCCGTGCGGTGCGGCCGGTCGGCTCGCTGGGCGAAATCCAGGTCCGCGGCCCGCAGCTGATGCTCGGCTATCTCGGCCGGGATCTGGCCGAGGACGTCGACGAGGACGGCTGGTTCTCCACCGGCGACGCCGGCCATCTCGACGCGGACGGCTACCTGTTCGTCATCGACCGGCTCAAGGACGTGTTCAAGCACGACAACTGGCTGGTCGCGCCGAGCGAGATCGAAAAAGTCGTCCGGCGGCACCCCGAGGTCCGGGACTGCGTCGTATTCGACTGTCCCGACGAATTGCACGGCGCGGTGGCCTACGCGCAGATCGTGGCGGACGGCGATGCGCTCGACCCGGCCGCGGTGCGGGACTTCGTCAACGCACAAGTGCCTTACTACGAACAACTGGGACACGTCGAACTGGTGGACCGGATCCCCCGCTCCCCCGTCGGCAAAGTGTCCCGCCGCGACCTGCGCGAGCGGGCACTCGGCCGCGAATCGGCACACTGACCGACCTTTCTCTGGAGGAAACAGCATGTTCTATCTGATCAACCGGTTCACCGTGCACGGCGACACCGACGAATTCCTGGCCATCCTCGCCGAGATCAACGCCTACATGAAGACCCAGCCCGGATTCCGGTTCCACCGGCTGTACCGCTCGGTGAACGAGCCCAACGTGTTCGTGGAGACCGCCGAATGGGAAGAGCGCGAGCTGCACAAGGCGGCGATCAGCAGCGACCGTTTTCTCGAGCCGGTCAAGAAGATCCGGCAGCACGCCACAGCTGAGCCCGGCCCGTTCGAGCTGGTCCGGGAAAGCACCGCGGCCGCGGTCGACTGAGCGATGGGATCGCACCACGCCCGAGTGACGGCCGAGGTGGCGGCGCCCGCCGCCACCGCGTACCGCCTGCTGACCGACGCGGGCTCCTGGCCGCTGCTGTTCCCGTGGATCTTGCACACCGAGTGTCTCGAACAGACGGGAAACGAGGATGTCTACCGATTCTGGGGGTTGACCCCGGACGGCGGCACGCGAATCTTCTCGTCCCGCCGCGATCTCGACCCGGTCGGGCTGAGCATGGATTTCGAGCAGCGGGGTGCGGTCGGCGAGGTTCGCGGACTGACCGGCCGGTGGCTGTTCAAGCCGCTGTCCGACGATCGCACGCTGGTGGAGTCGCACCACACGTTCAGCATGGCGTCGGACGCGCCCGAGGCACGCGAGCGCGCCGTCGCCATGTTCACCAAGCACGGCAACGCTCAGATGGACGCGCTCCGCAGGCGTGCGGAGCACCTGGCCGAACTGGAGGAACGCACCGTCGTTCGCACCGCCGAAGTCCGGATCGCCTGCCGGGTCCAGGACGTCTACCAGGCGGTGCGCGACGTGGCCGGGTGGCCGGGCCGGATGGCGCACATCGAGCGGGCCGAGGTCCGTGAAGCCGCGCCCGATGTGCAGTTCGTGGACCTGGAGGTCCGAGGAGAGGACGCACCGCGCGTGCGCAAGTCGGCCTGGGTCTGCCTTCCGCACGACAAGATCGTGACCAAAGCTGTCGGCCTGCCCGCTCCGTACGAAACGCATACCGGCCGGCTGCTGTTCTCCGCAACTCCGGACGGCACACTGGTCACCGCGGAGCAGACCACGATCGCCGCCCCGGAAGTCTCCGGAAAGGACGGGATCGGCGACGAGCTGATCGCGGACGCCCGGCGGAATCTCCTTGCGGTGAAAGAAATCCTGGAATGATCTGAGCGTGCCGGGCAGCGCGAAGGCCCGGCACGCTCAGCCGAGCGAGCCCAGGAACTCCGCCAGGACCCGATCGAAGCGCTCGGGCTCTTCCAGATGCGGCAGGTGACTGGAGTTCTCGAAGATCTCCCAGCGCGCGTTCGGGATCGATTCGGCGTAGGGCCGCATGACCTCCGGCGTCGCCTCGTCGTGCCTGCCGCCGAGGACCAAGGCCGGCACGGCGATGTCGGCGAGGCGGTCCTCGACGGTCCACTCTTTCAGGGTGCCGGTCACGTGGAACTCGCTCGGCCCGTTCATCGTGCCGTACACGGTCGGGTCGTTCTGGATCTCCAGCATGGACGCGACGAAGTCCCGCGGCCACGGCTTCACCCGGCACACGTGCCGGTCGTAGAAGACCATCATCGCTTCGAGGTACTCGTCGCTGTCCGTGGTTCCGGCCGCCTCGTGTTCGCGCAAGGTCGCGTCCGCTCCGGGCGGCAACCGGTCGCGCAGCACCTTCATCTCCCGCAGCCACAACGGGTAGGACGCGGGCGAATTCGCCACGACCAGCCCCCGCAGGCCGGACGGCCGGTCCGCGGCGTGCCGCGCCGCGAGCATCCCGCCCCACGACTGGCCGAACAGCACGTAGTCGTCGGCGAGGTCGAGCGCCCGCAGCAGATTGTCCAGCTCGGCGAGGAAAAGCCGCGGCGTCCAGAACTCCGCTCCCCGCCCCGGCAGGTGCGTCGACCCGCCGTTGCCCAGCTGGTCGTAGTGCACGACCGGCCAGCCGAGACCGGCCAGCCCGGCCAGCCGCAGCAGATAGTCGTGCGTGCTGCCCGGGCCTCCGTGCACGACCACGACCGCCGGCCGGCCGGTTGTTCCCGGCCGGCCGGTGACCCGATACCAAGTCCGGAACTCGCCGAACGGCACAGTCCCCTTGGCCGAAGCTCCGACAGTGGACACTGCCGCCATCCCCTCAGAGTCCGGCGCGTTGCTCCGCGTACGCCTTCGTCAGCCGCAAATTGCCCATGCTGTTCTCGCTCAGCACCCGGCGCAGGTACTTGCGCGCGTCCAGCACGGTCGTGCCTTCGCCGAGCAGATGCAGCGCGGACGGCTTGATCGTGGCCGTGTGCCGTGCGCTGGCCACGACGCCTTCCGGCGAGGCGGTGAACAGCCAGTGCCCGGTGTGCGCGTCGAGCAGCGCGGGCAGCCGGATCTGCTTGTACACGATCTTGTCGCCGGGCAGGCAGACCCGCACTGACCGAGTGGTGTGCGCCCGGCCGTCCGCCGTCGCCGTGTCCATGTCGAAAAACTGGATGTTCGGGGTGTCCTCCTCGAGCACGAGCCGCGAAACGTGCGGGATCCGCTCCGCCCACTTGTCAGCTTCGTACAGGTACGCGTAGGCGTCCTCGAGCGAACCCGCGACGAACAACGGATCTTCGAAGGAGATGATCAGATCAGCTAGTTCGTCGCGGGCCTTGCCCGCGTACTCGACAGTCGCCAGCTGCTCGGCGACGTCGGCCCGAACCAGTGCCACCGTGTTCTCGGTGTCGTTTTCAGGCACGCTGAACTCGTACCGCAGCGTGACAAGCGTGCCGCCAGGCCGCGTCTCGAACGTCCAGGCCCCGCGGGCGTCCGGGTTCGGGTCCTCCGGTGCTTCGAGAGCGAACGAGATCCGGTCCGCGCCGGTCCGCCGGCGTTCGGTCCACGTCCGGACGGTGTGGTCGTCGACCACCGCCCAGTGCCGGATCACGTCTTCCTCGCCCCGGTCGAGGTATTCGGCGTGCGCCGCGGGCCGGTGCACCTGGACCCAGTACTCGAGGTCGGCGACCACGCGCCTGAGCGCGTCGGCAGGGGCGTCCACCAGAACCTGCTCCTGCACGGTGTGTTCCTTCAGCGTCAGCACAGCACATCCCTTCGACCGGTCACGGCGACGTGAGACACCACTGTCCGGGACCGTCCTCAAGGCTGGTTTGAGCCGGGCTCGGCGGCTCTCGAGCCAGGCTCGAAGAAACCCGGACATGGTGGGCGGGCGAGCGGGAACCCGCGAGGAACGGAGAACTCACGTGACAGCGCGAGCCGAGACGGCGACCACGGCCGGGACGTTCGACCAGATCTACGCCGAGGTGCAGCAGTTCTACGCACACAGCATGCAATTGCTCGACGACGGCGCGGCCGAGGAGTGGGCGGCCACCTTCGCCGAGGACGCCACTTTCTCGGTGCCGACGCTGCCGGAACCCGTCCGCGGCCGCTCCGGACTGGTCATCGCGGTCAAGCGGACGCGGGCCGAATTGGCCGAAGCGAACGAGGTGCACCGGCACTGGCACGGGATGGTGTCGGTCCGGCCTCAGCCGGACGGCTCGTTCAAGGTGCGTTGCTACGCCCAGGTGATCGCGACGAAGCTCGGCGGCGGCTCCCGGCTGCACCGCGTCTGCGTCTGCGAGGACGTGCTGATCCGCGGTGAGAGCGGCGAACTGCTGGTGCGATCGCGCGAGGTCAGTCGAGACGACCTGAACTGATCACCTGGCGCGGTTGTGAGAACCTTGCAACCGTGCGTGTTGGGGTGCTGGGTCCGTTGGAGGTGCAGGCCGAGGACGGCCGCCGGGTGGATGTCGGCGGACCGCGGGTGCGGGCGCTGCTCGTCCGGCTGGCGCTCGACCCCAACCGGCTCGTCGCGGTCGATTCGCTGGTGGACGGGCTGTGGGGGGACGCTCCTCCCGGCGGTGCGGTGAACGCGTTGCAGTCGCTCGTCTCCCGGCTGCGGCACGCGCTGCCGTCCGGCGGCGCCCTCGTCGAGTCCGGGGCCGGCGGCTACCGGCTCGCGGTCGCCCCGGAAGCGGTGGACGCGTACCGGTTCGAGCGGCTGGCCGCCGACGGACGGCGAAAGCTGAACGCGGGCAACCCGGAACTCGCCGTCGGGCCGTTGCGCGAAGCGCTGGCGCTGTGGCGTGGACCCGCGCTGGCCGACGCCGCGGAAGCGCCGTTCACCGCGGCGCCGGCGGCGCGCTTGGAGGATCTTCGAGTCGACGCGATCGAGGACCGGGTCGAGGCGGACCTCCGGCTTGCCCGGCACGCCGAGGTGATCGCCGAACTGGAAGCCCTCGTCGAGAGCCACCCGCTGCGAGAACGGGTGCGAGGGCAGCTGATCCGCGCCCTTTACGGCGCGGGCAGGCAGGCCGAGGCCCTGGCCGCGTATGCCGACACCCGCCGCGTGCTCAGCGACGAGCTCGGCGTCGATCCGTCACCTGAACTCCAGGCCCTGCACCTGGCCGTGTTGCGGCGCGATCCGGGCCTTGAGCCGCCGGCCCGTCCCGCCCCCGGCCCCGGCCCGAGCCGAGCGGGCCGCGCCCGCCGGACGAACCTGCGAGCTCACCTGACCAGCTTTGTGGGCCGGGACAAGGAAATCGAGCGGATCGGCGAGCTGCTGGCCGGCTCCCGGCTGGTGACCCTGGTCGGGCCGGGCGGGGTCGGGAAGACCCGGCTGGCCGAAGCCGTGGCCACCGGTCTGGCCGACCGGATGCCCGACGGGGTGTGGCTGGCGGAGCTCGCGCCGGTCCGTACACCGGCTGACGTGCCGAACGCGCTGCTGACCGCGCTGGACATCCGGGAAAAGGCGCTGTCGCTGGAGTCCTCGTCGCCGGGGGACGCGGTCGACCGGCTGATCGCCGCGCTGGCCGACCGGAAGCTGCTGATCGTGCTGGACAACTGCGAGCACGTGGTCGAAGCCGCGGCCGCGTTGACCGACCGGCTCATCGCGGCCTGCCCGGATCTGCGCGTGCTGGCCACCAGCCGGGAATCGCTCGGCATCACCGGCGAGGCACTGTGGCCCATCCCGCCGCTCGGGCTTCCCCCCGCCGACGCCGGACCCGACGAGGCGCTCGCCTATCCCGCGGTGCGGCTTTTCGCCGGGCGAGCCGCGTCGGTGCGGCCCGGATTCACTGTCACCGAGGCCAATACAGCCGCTGTCGTGGAGATCTGCCGCAAGCTCGACGGTCTGCCGCTGGCCATCGAACTGGCGGCCGCGCGGGTCCGATCGCTGTCCGCCACCCAGATCGCGGACCGGCTCGGCGACCGCTTCCGGTTGCTGGTCGGCGGTTCTCGCACCGCGGTGGCCCGGCACCAGGCGCTCAGCGGCGTGGTGGAGTGGAGCTGGGATCTGCTCGACGACGAAGAACGGCTGCTCGCGCGCCGGCTGTCGGTGTTCACCGGCGGCTGCACGCTCGAATCCGTCGAGCGGGTGTGCGCGAGCGACGGGCTCGCCGCCGGGGGCGTGCTGCACCTGCTCGGGGCGCTCGCGGACAAGTCGCTGATCGACGCCGTGTTCGCCGATTCCGGCGGCGACGAAGTCCGGTACCGGATGCTCGAGACCGTCCGCGCGTTCGGGGCCGAACGCCTGGCCGAGGCGGGAGAGACCGAGTCCGCCCGTGCCGCGCACGCCCAGTATTTCCTGGAATTGGCCGAGACCGCCGAGTCGTTGCTCCGTACCGACGCGCAACTGGAATGGCTCGGCAAGCTGGCCGTCGAACAGGACAACGTGGTCACCGCGTTCCGCTGGGCGATCGACACCGAGAGCGCGGTCCTCGCGCTCCGGCTGGGAACCGCGCTCGCCGGGTTCTGGATGCTGCGCGGCTACCACGCGCAGAGCGTGACCACGCTCGAGGAAGCCCTGGCACTGCCGGGTTCGGTGCCCGGCACGACGCGAGCGGTGGGCTGCGCCTACTACTCGCTGGCCGCGATGAGCGCCGGGCAGCACCCGCGAGACGCTCTGGCCGAACTGGACCGGCTGCGGTCCGCCGACGGCGAAATCGCCGATCATCCCGTGATCAACCTGGTCGAGCTCGTGTCCGCGATGATGACCGGCGATGCCGATCGGACCGTCCGCGCGCTCGATCGCGGCGAGAACCACCCGGATCCGTGGGTCCGTGCGGTCGTCCGGATGATGCGCGGGTTCGCCGCGGAGCAACAGGGGGACGGGCTGGCGATCGAGGGCCATTTGACCAGTGCGCTGGCCGCGTTCCGCGAGGTGGGCGACCGCTGGGGCTTGGTGATCGCGCTCGGCGGGCTCGCCGAGGCTCGCGGCCAGCGCGGCGACCACGAGGGGGCCATCGAGGCCGGCGCGGAGGCGCTGAAGGCAGCGCGCGAACTGGGCTCGCCGAGCGACGTGCTCAGCGTGCGGGTCCGGCTCGGGGTGGAGCGGGCACGCGCGGGCGACCGCGAGGCCGGGCGGGCCGAACTGGCCGAGGTGCTGTCGGCCGATCGCACGTTCGGCGAAACGGCCCTGCTCGCCCGGATCGGGCTCGGCGAGATCGCCCGGCATGACGGCGATCTCGCCGCCTCGCGGCAGCACTACCGGACCGCGCTCGACCAGTTCGAGGCAAGCCCGGGGGTGCCGGGCCCGGTCCGGATCCAGATCGAGACGGGCCTCGGCTGGACCGAACTGGCCGCCGGAGACCGCGCGCAGGCCGCTGCCTTGTTCGGGCGAGCGGCTTCCTCGGGCATCGGGAACGGGAACCTGCCGTCCGCGGCGGGCGCCGTCGAGGGACTGGCCGCCCTCGCGCTGGCCAAGGGTTCCGCGGCGGACGCCGCCGCGATGCTGGGCGTGGCAACGGTGTTCCGGGGCACCACGGACGGCGGCAATCCGGACGTGGTCCGGATTGCCGCCGCGCTCCGCGCCGCGCTCGGGGACCCGGAGTTCGAGCGCGGCTACGCCCAAGGAACGGCGTTGTCCCGTGACGACGCCGTCCGGGTCGTCACGGGAGCCGCGGGCTGAGTCAGGAGCGGCGGAGGTACGCGCGGACCGTGAGCGGCGCGAACACCAGCAGGATGCCGATGCCCCACGCCGCCGAGTAGAGGATGGGCCCGGCCACCGGCCCCCCGTTCATCAAGCCGCGCGTGGCGTTCACCACCTGCGTGACCGGGCTGATCCGGACCCACGCCTGCATCCATTCCGGCATGGTGCTGGTCTTCACGAACACGTTGCTGATGAACGTGAGCGGGAACATCACCACGAACCCCAGTCCCTGGACGGTCTGCGGATTCTTCACCAGGAGACCGACGAGAGCGGGGATCCAGCACAGCCCGAAGGAGAACACGAGGACCACCGCGCACGCGGCGAGCGTGCCGAGCAGGCCGTTCTCGAAGCGGTAGCCGAGGACGGCGGAAAAGCCGATCAGCACGGCGATGGAGATCAGGTACCGCCCGGCCTCGCCCAGCACCGTGCCGACCAGCGGCGCGGACCGGGCGATCGGAAGGCTGCGGAAGCGGTCCGAAATCCCCTTGGACACGTCGGTGCTCATCGTCACGCCGATGCCCATGGTGGAAAGGAACACGGTCTGCACCATCATGCCCGGCAGCACGAACTGGAGATAGTCCTGCCAGTTGTTGGACACCGCTCCGCCGAAGACGAACACGAAGAGCACGATGATCACGATCGGCTGGATGACCACGTCGAGCAGCTGCTCCGGCGAGTTCTTGACCGAGATCACCCGTCGCCACGTGAGGGTCATGCCGTGCTGCAGGGCCTTGAGGGGACCGATCCGCACCGGCAGCTCCGCGGCGGGGGTCGTTGCGACAGTGGTCATGCCGGGCTGCCTTCCTTGATCGTGCCTTCCTTGACCGGAGCGGCGCTGTCGTCCTCTTCTTCCGCCGGGTGCCCGGTCAGCGCGAGGAACACCTCGTCGAGACTGGGCAGCCGCAGCGCCAGCTCGCGAGCGGCGATCCCGGCCTGTGCGAGCTGCTGGACCGCCGCGGACAGCACGTCCGGGTCGTCGTCCACCGGGACCGCGAGCCGCGTTCCGTCGTTGAGCCGCACCGGTTCCTTGCCGGTCAGGCCGGCGAGGATGGCCGCCGCCGCGGGCACCTCCGCCGGATCGATCGGCCAGAGATCCAAGGTCTGCCCGCCCACCTGGGCACGCAGCTCGTCGCCGGTGCCGCTGGCCACCACGCGGCCGTGGTCGATCACCGCGATCTGGTCAGCCAGCTGATCGGCCTCCTCCAGGTACTGGGTGGTCAGCAGCACGGTCGTGCCGTCCTCGACGAGCGCCCGCACCATGGTCCACACGTCGGCACGGCTGCGCGGGTCCAGGCCCGTGGTGGGTTCGTCGAGATACAGCACCTTGGGACGGCCGACCAGGCTGGCTGCCAGGTCGAGCCTGCGGCGCATGCCGCCGGAATACGTGCCTGCCAGCCGTTTCCCCGCGTCGACGAGGCCGAACCGCTCGATCAGCTCGCGAGCGCGACGTTTCGCCTCGGGCCGGGACAGGTCCAGCAAGCGACCGATCAGCACCAGGTTCTGCACCCCGGTGAGCTCCTCGTCGACGGACGCGTACTGGCCGGTGAGGCCGACCAGACGACGCACTCGTGCGGCGTCCTTGACCACGTCGAACCCGCCGACCCGGGCATGGCCGGCGTCCGGCTTCAGCAATGTGGCGAGAATGCGGACTGCGGTCGTCTTGCCGGCCCCGTTCGGTCCCAGCACCCCCAGTACAGCGCCCGTTCGCACGGCTAGATCGACACCGGCCAGCGCGGTCGTCTGACCGAACCGTTTGACCAGGCCCTCGGCCTGGATGCCGTAGGACATTGTTCTTTTCCTCTCCTGAAATGGGGCTCGTCGCGGGCAGGAAAGCGCATCCCGCTGACGAATCGCGCACAGCCGCTGTGCGAGGCCGTGCTGGGCCACCCGGGTGGCCCAGCACGGTGTTTGTCAGTGACTCGGGAAGCCCCGCGTCACGCGAAAGAGACCGGCTGGTACGCGGTGGCCGCCCCGGTCTGGCTGTCGTCGGTCGCACCGACAAGACAGTTGTCCGTGCAGTTCACGGTGCCGTACAGCGTGCCGTCGAACCGGTATCCCTGGAACGACTTGTGCACGGTGAGCGGGGTCGCACCGGCGCCACTGGCGTCCGCGACGACGGTCTTGCCGTCGGCGTGGTCGCACGCGAGCACGTCCGGCGAGACCTCGGCACACATGCCGACGCGCACCTTCACGCCCGCTTTGAAGCCAGACACCGCGACATTCACCGACTGGCCGTCGGCGAGACCGGCGGACGGCGTCACCGACACAGCCGACGTCAGCGGAGCAGCGACCGCGGGCTGGCCGATAACAGCCAGACCCGCCGCTGCCGCTACGACAGCGCCCGCCCCGACGGCGAGCCGAACCTTACCTAGTGAACTCATTGGAAATGTTCTCCCTGTAGTCAAAGAACACTCGACACACTCCGGTACCCGGACTTCCGTTTACCTCGCGAGGGTGGGTACTCGACCACAGTGCCCGGCGACGCTGACAGCCCGCGCACAGCCGCTGTCGGCGGCTGTCAACTCGCCAGCGGGGGCTGGCCGCTGGCGAAACCGAACTCCTGCTTGAGGAATCGCACCACCGCGCGGGGCGTCGGCCGGTCGAACACCAAGGTGGGCGGCAGCCGCAGCCCCGTCGCGACGGCGAGCGCGTTTCTCAGCTCCACGGCGGCGAGGGAGCCGAATCCGAGTTCGGCGAACGTCCGGTCGGGTTCCACCGAGCCCACCGTCATGTCGCCGAGGACTGCCGCGACGTGTTTGCCCAGCATCTCCAGCAGAATCTCGTCCCGTTCCCCGTCGGCGTGGCCCGCGAGGCGATGCTCCAGCGTGGTCGTGCCTGATTCGTCCACGCCGGCCGGAACGGCCTGCCGGACGGCTTTCCGCACCAGGCCCCGAAGCTTGGCCGGAACGCCGTCGGGCCGGGCGGCCAGCGCGGCCGGGTCCAGCCTGATCGGAGCCAGCACGGGAGCGGTGCGACGGACGGCCTCGTCGAACAGCGCGAGACCGTCCGTTGTGGACAGTCCGAGCACGCCGGACTGCGCCAGGCGGCGCAGGTCCGCCTCGCGGAGATCCTCGGCCATTCCTCCGCCGTCGGCCCACAGGCCCCAGTTCAGCGAGGTCGCGGACAACCCCTGTGCGCGCCGGTATTCGGCGAGCGCGTCGAGGAACGCGTTGCCGGCCGCGTAGTTCGCTTGACCGGTGCTGCCGAGCAAACCTGAGGCAGACGAGAACAACACGAACGCCGACAGGTCCAGATCCCGGGTCAGCTCGTGCAGGTGCCAGGCCGCGTCCACCTTCGGACGCAACACAGCGTCCAAGCGCCCCGGGGTCAGCCAGGTCAGCACGCAGTCGTCGAGCACGCCGGCGGCGTGCACCACGTTTCTCAGCGCGGGCACGTCCGCGAGCACCTTCGCCAGCGCGGAGCGGTCAGTCGCGTCGCAGGCGACGATCCGCGCTTCCGCGCCGAGTTCCGCCAATTCGGCGGAGAGCTCGGCCGCGCCCGGCGCGTCGAGGCCGCGCCTGCTGGTCAGCAGCAGGTCCCGAACTCCGTGCCGCACGACCAGATGTCGTGCCACGATCGCGCCCAGCCCGCCGGTGCCGCCGGTGATCAGGGTCGTGCCGTTCGCGTCCCACTTCCTCTCGTCCACAGTGGACGCCGCGGTCCTGGCGAGGCGCGGCACGCGCAAGGCGCCGTCGCGGATCGCCACCTCCGGCTCGCCGCAGGCGACAGCCGCGGGAAGAGCCAGCACCGACGCTTCGCGGTCGTCGACGTCCACGAGCACGAACCGGCCGGGGTTCTCGTTCTGCCCCGTCCGCAGCAGGCCCCAGACCGGTGCGCGAGTCAGGCCGGAACCGGTCGTGCCCGCCACGGCGGCGCGGGTGATCACGACCAGCTTGGCGGAGTCCAGTTTCCGTTCGGCCAGCCAGGACTGGACCAGGTCCAGCGCCTCGCGGGAGACCGTTCGCGCCGCGACCGGCACCTCGCTGTCCGCGTCGTGGAGCAGCGGCGCACAAACGATCTCCGGTACCGGAACGCCGCCCGCGATCGCGCGCGTCAACTCGTGGAGATCGGAGTAGACCGGAACCTCGAGCCCGGGGTTCGGGCCGACGACGACCCACTGCCCGTTGCCGGGAACCGCACCGGGAGCCCCGGCGGCGGGCTCCCACCCCACTTCGAACAACCGGTCGCGATCCGGACCGCCCGCGGCGGCCAATTGGCTCGGCGACACCGGCCGGAAAGCCAGCGAGCGTGCCGATGCCACTGGCGCGCCGGTCACGTCGGCCACGGTCAGCGCCACGCTTTCCGGGCTCAGCCGGGCGATCCGGACTCTGAGCGCGGTCGCGCCGGAAGCGTGCAGCGACACCCCGGTCCATGCGAACGGCACTTTGACGCGATCGCCGTCCTCGCCGGTGCTCAGGTTCGCGTGCAGTGCGGCGTCCAGAAGCGCGGGATGCAACCCGAACGCGGCGGCGTCCGCGCGAGCCTGCTCCGGCAACGCCACCTCGGCGAACATCTCGTCCCCGCGCCGCCACAGCCGCCGCAGTCCTCGGAAGACGGGCCCGTAGCCGTATCCTCGATCGAACTGTTCCGCGTAGAACCCTTCGATGTCAACGTTCTCGGCGTCCCTGGGCGGCCACTCGGCCAAGCTCTCGGCCGCACCCTGACCGGACGGAGCGAGCAGGCCCTCCGCGTGCCGCCGCCATTCCCCGTCTCCCGCTTCGGGCCGGGAGTAAAACTCCACCGGCCGCCGCCCGTCGCCCGCACTCGCACCGACCACGACTTGGAGCGCCACTCCCCCGCGTTCCGGCAGCACCAGCGGAGCCGTCACCATCAACTCTTCGAGGCCGGGACATCCGACTTCGTCGCCGGCCCGGATCGCGAGGTCGACGAACGCGCTGCCGGGCACCAGAACCGAGCCCGACACCACGTGGTCGGCCAGCCACGGGTGCTGGTCGAGCGAGACCCGCCCGGTCAGCGCGAGACCGTCCGAGCCCGGCAACGCCATCATCGCGGCGATCAGCGGATGACCCGACTCGGCCAGCCCGAACCCGGCGGCGTCGACGGACGTCCGTGCGTTGCCCGACCAGTAGCGTCGCCGCTGAAACGCGTACGTGGGCAGGTCGACCCGGTTGACCTGGAGACCGGCGAACACCGCCGACCAGTCCACCGGCACCCCGCGGACATGCAGCCGCGCCATCGAGGCGAACATCCGCCGCAGGCCGCCGTCGTCGCGCCGCGTCGATTCGACGATCACCGCAGGCACGTCCGCGCCGTCCGCGATCTCCTGAACGCTCGCGGTCAGCACCGGATGCGGGCTCACTTCGACGAAAGTCCGGTGTCCGCGAGCTATCGCCTCCTCGATCGCGGGCCCGAACTGGACCCGCTCCCGCATATTCCGGTACCAGTAGCCGGCGTCGAGCGAGTCGTCCTCGATCAACGCCTCGTCGACCGTGGAGAAGAACGGCACGGCGGGAACCCGCGGGCGAATCCCGGCGAACCCGGCCAGCACCTCGTCCTTGACCCGCTCCATATGCCAGGTGTGCGAGGCGAAATCGGCCGAGACCGGCCGCGCCCGCACGCCGTTGTCCTCGCACCAGGCCAAGAATTCGGCTATCGCCGCGACCTCGCCCGCCACGATCACGGACTCCGGCCCGTTCACCGCTCCGAGTTGCACCGCGTCTCCCCACGGCGCGATCAGCGTCTCCGCACGATCCGCGGGCACACCGGCCCACGCCATCGTGCTCCAGCCGCCCAAATGCTCCGCGATCGCGCGGCTCCGGACGGCGACCACCTGTGCCGCGTCTGCCAAAGTCAAAGCGCCTGCCACATACGCCGCCGCCGCTTCGCCTTGCGAATGCCCGACCACCGCGGCCGGCCGCACGCCGTAGAACGCCCACAGTTCGGCCAGCGAAACCATCACCGCGAACGACAGCGGCTGCATCACGTCGATCCGGTCCGGCGACGCCGAGCCTTCGACGCCTCGCAGGACGTCCAGCAAGGAGAACTCGATGTACGGGTCCAGCGCCTCGGCGCATTCCGTCATCCGCCGCGCGAACACCGGGGAGGTCTCGAACAACTCCGCGCCCATCCCTTTCCAGTGCGCTCCCTGACCGGGAAAGACGAACACGACCCCGCCGTCCGCGTCGGCTGCCCCGGACGCCGCGTAGGCAGCGGGTTCGTCGCGAACGAACTTGCCCAGCCCGGCCAGCGCCTCGTCCCGCGAACCGGCGACGACCACCGCGCGGTGCGGCAATTCCGCCCGGCCGGCGATCAGCGAATACGCTGTTTCCGGCAATCCCAGTTCTTGGTGCTCCTCCAGGTGCCGCAGCAGCCGCTCCGCCTGGTCTCGCACGGCCCGCGCGGATTTCGCGGACAGCACCAGCGGCACCGCTTCCAGCCGCACCGGAGCCGCTTCGGCTTCGTCCGAGGCCACCTGCTCGATGATCACGTGCGCGTTCGTGCCGCTGATCCCGAACGACGACACCGCGGCCCGCCGGGGACGACCGGGGGAAGGCCACTCCCGAGCCTCGGCGAGCAGTTCGACCGCGCCCGAGGACCAATCCACTTCCCGGGTCGGTTCGCTCGCGTGCAGGGTTTTCGGCATCACGGCGTGCCGCATGGCCAGCACCATCTTGATGACCCCCGCGACGCCCGCCGCGGCCTGCGTGTGCCCGAAGTTCGACTTCACCGAGCCCAGCCACAACGGCTCGTCCCGCACCTGGCCGTACGTCGCCAGCAACGCCTGTGCCTCGATCGGGTCTCCCAGCGCGGTACCGGTCCCGTGGCCTTCGACAATGTCCACATCGGACGGCGAAAGACGGGCGTTCGCCAGTGCCTGGAGGATCACTCGCTGCTGCGAGGGACCGTTCGGAGCGGTCAGGCCGTTCGACGCGCCGTCCTGATTGACCGCGGAACCACGCACCGCCGCCAGCACCGGATGTCCGTTCCGCCGGGCATCCGACAACCGTTCGAGCACGAGGACGCCGACGCCCTCGCCCCAGCCGACGCCGTCCGCGCCGTCCCCGAACGACTTGCAGCGGCCGTCAGCCGACAGTCCCAACTGCTGGCTGAACTCGACGAACGTACCGGGCGTCGCCATCACGGTCACACCGCCGGCGAGCGCCAGCGAGCACTCCCCGACCCGCAACGCCTGCGCGGCCAGATGCATGCCGACCAAAGAAGACGAGCACGCTGTGTCCACCGACACCGCGGGGCCTTCCAGCCCGAGGCTGTAGGCGACATGGCCGGAGACAATGCTTCCGGTGCTGCTGCCCGCGCCGTAGTCGTGGTACATCACTCCCGCGAACACCCCGGTCGCCGACCCGCGCAACGACAACGGATCAATCCCGGATCGTTCGAGCGCTTCCCAGGAAACCTCCAGCAGCAACCGCTGCTGCGGGTCCATGTCCAGCGCCTCTCGCGGGGTCACTCCGAAGAATCCGGCGTCGAAGTCGGCCGCGTCCGCCAGGAAACCGCCTTCCCGCACGTAACTCTTGCCGCTGACCCCCTTCTCCTGGTCGTACAACCCGTCGATGTCCCAGCCGCGGTCGACGGGGAACGGGGTCACCGCGTCTGTTTCGGCCGTCACCAGCCGCCACAGGTCCTCCGGGGACTGGATGCCGCCGGGGAACCGGCACGCCATGCCCACGATCGCGATCGGCTCGTCGCCCGGAGCCGTCTCCGTCTGCTCGGGCACCCGCTCCACGGCTCCCTCTGCCACCGCCCCGATGTGCGCGGCCAAGGCGCGCGGAGTCGGGTAGTCGAAGATCAGCGTCGCCGGAAGCTTCAGCCCGGTGGCACCGGCGAGGCGATTGCGCAGCTCGATCGCGGCCAGCGAGTCGAACCCGAGTTCGCGGAACGAGCGGTCCGGTTCGACTTCGTCCGGACCGCCGTACTCGAGCACCGAAGCGACCTGCCCGCGCAAGGTTTCCAGCAGAAGACGGCTTCGCTCGGCGTCGGGCAGACCGGCCAGTTGCCGCGCCAGCGCGGTTTCGCCCGGCTCCGGGCCGACGCTCCTCCGAGCCGGCGAGCGAACCAGGCCGCGCAGCATCGCCGGAACCGTCGTGGCGGCATCCGGTGCGCGCAAAGCGGCCCGATCCAGGCGAACCGGCGCCAGCACCGCCTCCGGACGACCGATAGCGTCGTCGAGCAGGGCCAATCCTTCTTCGGTGCGCAAGCCCAGCACTCCGGTGCGGTTGACCGCGGGCACGTCGCTTCGCCCCATCCCTTCGGCGTCCCACAAGCCCCACGCGAGCGAGGTGGCCGCGAGTCCCTGGCCACGCCGGTACTCCGCCAGCGCGTCGAGGAAAACGTTCGCCGCCGCGTAGTTCCCCTGCCCTGCGTTGCCGAGCAGGCCGGCGACCGAAGAAAACAGCACGAACGCCGGCAATTCCAGGTCGCGGGTCAGCTCGTGCAGGTGCCAAGCCCCGTCGGCCTTCGGCCGCAGCGCCTTGTCGAGCCGCTCGGGCGACAGGCCAGTGACCACGCCGTCGTCCAGCACTCCAGCAGCGTGCACGACGCCCGTCAACGGGTGCGCGGCGGGAATTCCAGCGATCACCTCGGCCAAGGCGTCCCGATCGCTCACGTCACAGGCGACCACCCGGACTTCGGCCGCCAGTTCCTGGCTCAGCTCAAGCGCGCCGGGCGCGTCGAGCCCCCGGCGGCTGACCAGCAGCAGCCTCCGGACTCCATGCCGCTCGACCAGATGCCGGGCCACGAGAGCGCCGAGCCCGCCGGTACCGCCGGTGATCAGGACGGTTCCGTCGCGATCCCACGCCGGACCGTCCACATCGGACGGCTCGGCGCCGGCGAGCCGGGGCGCCAGGATTTCGCCGCCGCGAACCGCGAGCTCCGGCTCGTTCGAGGCCACCGCCGCGGCCAGCACCGGCCCGGGCAGATCGATGTCCAGCAAAGCGAATCGGCCGGGATGCTCCGACTGCGCTGCCCGTACCAGGCCCCACACCGGTGCGCTGCCAAGCCCGGCTCCGCCACCGGCCAGGGCGCCGCGGGTCACGACAACCATGCGAGACGAAGCGAACCGCTCGTCCGCGAGCCACTCCTGCGACAGGCGCAACGCCTCGCCGGCCGAGGCACGCACTGCTTCGGGAACAGCGCCGTCCGCCGGCCCGCACGACACCACGACAACGCCGGGAACCTCCGCCACCGCGGCCAAATCCGGGTAGACCGGTACTCCGAGTGCCTTCCCGAGTTCGTCGTCCCCGACCACCGCGCACTCGACCGCGGCCGAGGGCGTCGGAACCGGCGTCCAGCTGATCCGGTACAACGACTCGCGGTGTTCCGGCGCGCCGAGGCGATCCGCGGGCACGGGCCGTGTCCTGAACGTTTCGACGCTTGCCACCGGGCTGCCCGCCTCGTCGGCCATCTCCAGCGCGACCCCGCCGGCCCCGTCCGGAGTGATCCGGACTCGGAGCGCGGACGCACCGGAAACGTGCAGCGTCACGCCGGTCCACGCGAACGGAAGGTGGATCAGGTCGTCATCGAGTCGTCCGTCGACCGTCTCGGCGGCATGCAGCACCGCGTCGAACAACGCCGGATGCAGGCCGAATGACCCGGCGTCCGCCCGGATGTCCTCGGGCAGAGCCACTTCGGCGAACACCTCGCCGCCTCGCCGCCACACGGCTCGCAGGCCCCGGAACGCCGCGCCGTAGGCAAACCCCCGTGCCGCCAGGTCGTCGTATCGGTCGGCGACGTCAACACTTTTCGCTCCCGCCGGCGGCCACACAGCCAGGTCGGCCGGACGTCCCGCCGAACTCGCCGCGAGAGTGCCCGCGGCGTGCCGTTGCCAATCCCGCGCGGAGCCTTCGGGTCGCGAATAGAACTCCACCGGTCTCCGGCCGGCCGCGTCGCGTGCGCCGACGACGATCTGCAGCGCGACGCCGCCGCGCTCGGGAAGTACCAGCGGCACCTCCAGGGTCAGCTCGTCGACAACCGGGCACTCGACCTCGTCACCGGCTCGAATCGCCAATTCGACGAAGGCGGTTCCCGGCAGCAGAACCGTGCCCGCGACGGCATGCGCGGCGAGCCAAGGCTGGGAATCGACCGACAGCCGCCCGGTGAGCACGACCTGTGCGGAATCCGGCGACGCGACGACCGCGCCCAGCAGCGGATGGTCAGCGGCGACCTGCCCGACCTTCGCCGCGCCGTCGTTCGCGCCAGGCAAGTCGATCCAGTAACGCTTCCGCTGGAACGCGTACGTCGGCAACTCGATCCGCCGGGCCCGGGTCCCGGCGAAGAACCGCTCCCAGTCCACACTGACTCCCCGCGTGTACGCGAAGCCCAGCGCGCTGACGATTTCACGCTCCTCGTCACGCCCGCGCCGCATCAACGGCGCGAAGGCGCCGTGCGCGCTCTCCTCCCCCATCGCCGACAACACCGCGTCCGGCCCCAGTTCCAGAAAGGTCGTCACTCCCTGGTCTTCCAGTGTCCGCACGGCATCCGCGAACCGGACTGTGTCCCGCGCCTGGCGCACCCAGTATTCCGGCGTGCCCAGCTCGTCCGCCGCGAGCTCGCCGGACACCGCGGACACGACCGGGATGCCGGCGACGCCGAAGGACAACCCGGCGGCAACCTGCCCGAGCTCGGCCAGCATCGGATCCAGCAAGGGCGAGTGGAACGCGTGCGACACCCGCAGCCGGCGCCATTTCCGGTCGCCCAAAGCACTGACGACGCCCAGGACCGCGTCCTCGGCGCCGGACACCACAACCGACTCGGGACCGTTGACCGCGGCGATGCCGGCGCCGGCGGTGAGCAAGGGGCGGACCTCGTCCTCACCGGCCTGGACCGCCGCCATCGTCCCGCCGGCGGGCAGCGCCTGCATCAACCGGCCGCGAGCCGCGACCAGGGTGGCGGCGTCTTCGAGAGACAGCACGCCGGCGACATGCGCCGCCGAAATCTCGCCGATCGAATGGCCTGCGACGAAGTCCGGCCGGACTCCCCACGACTCCAGCAGCCGGAACAGCGCCACCTCAACCGCGAACAACCCCGCTTGAGCGAACATCGTCTGATCGAGATCCGCGGACCCGATGCCTCGCAACGCGTCCCGCAACGGGAGGTCGAACCGAGCGAGGACGTCGTCCATCGTCTCGGCGAATACCGGGAACCTCGCCGCGAGGCCGCTCCCCATGCCGGTCCACTGCGAGCCCTGCCCGGTGAACAAGTACCCGAGCCGGCCGTCGCCCGCCACCACGCCGGCCGCCCGGCGCAACCCGAGCACGGCGGCCTCGGAATCGCCCGCCACGACCGCCACCCGGTGCTCCAGTGCGGCGCGTGCGGTCGCGAGCGAATACGCGACGTCGACCAGCGACGCACCGCCGCCCACCACGGAGGCGAGGCGTTCGACCTGGTCGTCGAGGGCCGAGGCGCTCCTCGCCGATACGACGAGCGGGACCGCGTTCACCGCTTCGGGTTCAGGTGCGTCCGGCAGCGCGACCTGCTCGAGGATCACATGTGCGTTCGTGCCGCTGATTCCGAACGACGACACGCCGGCGCGGCGAGGGCGGCCGTTCTCCGGCCACTCCCGTTCCTCGGCCAGCAGCTCGATCTCCCCGGAAGCCCAGTCGATCTCCCGCGAGGGTTCGTCCACGTGCAGCGTTTTGGGCAGAATGCCGTGCCGCATGGCCAGCACGGCTTTGATGATCCCGGCGACCCCGGCCGCTGCCTGAGCGTGCCCGATGTTCGACTTCACCGACCCCAGCCACAACGGCCGGTCCCGGTCCTGCCCGTAAGTCGCTATCAGGGCCTGCGCTTCGATGGGATCGCCCAGCGTCGTGCCGGTCCCATGGCCTTCGACGAAGTCCACTTCGGACCCGGACAGCCGCGCATCGGCCAGAGCCTGGCGAATCACCCGTTGCTGGGACGGGCCGTTCGGCGCCGTCAGCCCGTTCGACGCGCCGTCTTGGTTCACCGCGGAGCCGCGGATCACCGCCAGCACTCGACGGCCATTGCGCTCGGCGTCCGACAACCGCTCCACCAGCAAGACGCCGACGCCCTCGCTCCAGCCCATGCCGTCCGCGGCGGAGGCGAACGATTTGCACCGGCCGTCCGGAGCCAGCCCGCGCTGTCTGCTGAACTCGACAAACGTCTCGGGCGTGGCCATCACGGTCACGCCGCCCGCGAGCGCCAGCGAACAATCACCGCGCCGCAAGGCCTGCGCGGCCCAATGCAACCCGACCAAGGACGACGAACAAGCCGTGTCCACCGAAACCGCGGGACCTTCCAGTCCCAGGCTGTAAGCCACCCGGCCGGAGACGATGCTGCCGGTGTTGCCGCCTGCTCCGTAGTCGTGGTACATCACGCCGGCGAACACGCCGGTCGGCGACCCCCGCAAGGACGACGGGTCGATGCCGCCCCGTTCGAGCGCCTCCCACGAAACCTCCAGCAGCAACCGCTGCTGCGGGTCCATTTCCCTGGCCTCGCGCGGGCTGATCCCGAAGAAATCCGCGTCGAAATCCGCGGCGTCGTGCAGGAAACCGCCGTGCCGCACATACGTCTTCCCGGAAGCGCCTGGCTCAGCGCTGTACAGGTTGTCCAGATCCCAGCCGCGGTTCGCGGGGAATCCGGAAATCACGTCGCCGCCGTCGGCGAGCACCCGCCACAGGTCTTCGGGAGACTCGATCCCGCCCGGGAACCGGCACGCCATCCCCACGATCGCGATCGGCTCGTCGGCGGCCGCGGCCGTGGGCGCGGCCGGAACGGAAGTCCGCCGCCCGTCGCCCGTCGCCAGCGCGCCGAGGTGCCCGGCCAGAGCTTGCGGAGTCGGGTAGTCGAAGATCAGGGTGGCGGGCAACCGAATCCCGGTCACCCGGGACAGGATGTTCCGCAACTCCACCGCAGCGAGCGAATCGAACCCCATGTCGCTGAACGCACGGCGCGCGTCAACCGACTCCGGCCCGTCGTGACCGAGCACAGTCGCGACGTTAGTGCGCACGATGTCCAGCACGGTGCGTTCCGATTCCGTCTCCCGCAGGCCAGCGAGCTGCCGCGCCAGCCCCGGCGCGTCAGGCTGATCCTGTCGCGGTCGAACGACGGGCCTGACCAAGCCGCGCCAGATCGCCGGAATCCCGTCGGCGCGGGCCCGCAACGCCGCCGTATCGACGCGGATCGGTGCTGTCACCGGCACATCGGCGGCGAGCGCCTCGTCGAACAACGCCAGGCTGTCGTCCACCGGCACCGCTGCCAGCCCGAGGCGCCTGATCCGCTGAACGTCGGCTTCTCCGAGCCGGTCGCCCATGCCGCCTTCGGCCCACGCGCCCCAGGCGAGCGAGACAGCCGGAAGCTCTTCCGCACGTCGATGCTCGGCCAGTGCGTCCAGGAAGGCGTTCGCCGCGGCGTAGGCGGCCTGTCCCGGGCTTCCCAGCAGCCCGGAAGCGGACGAGAACATCACGAACGCGGACAGTCCCATCTCCCGCGTCAGCTCGTGCAGATACCAAGCTCCGTCGGCTTTCGCCCGGAGCACTCCGTCGAGCCGTTCCGGTGACAAAGCCGTCACGACGCCGTCGTCAAGCACGCCCGCCGCGTGCACCACGCTGTTCACCGGGCGCCTGGTGAGCAATCCGCGCAAGGCTTCCCGGTCCCCGGCATCGCAGGCCTCGACGTGAACCTCGGCCCCGAGCGCCGCCAGCTCGTCCGCCAGCTCCGCGGCGCCCGGCGCGCGCATCCCGCGCCGGCTCGCCAGCACCAGCTCCCGGACCCCGTGCCGGACCACCAGATGCCGGGCCACCACTGAGCCGAGACCACCGGTGCCGCCGGTGATCAGCACCTTCGAACCCCACGAACGGTCCGCACCGGACGTGCTGAACCGGGCGAGCCGGGGCATCAGCACCTTGCCGGCGCGAACCTCGAGCTCGGGCTCGTCCGAAGCCAGCGCGGCCGCCAGCCCGGGGCCGGCCTCGTCCACGTCCACGTCCACCAAGGCGAGCCGGCCCGGATTCTCCGAAGCCGCGGACCTCATCAATCCGCGTACGGACGCGACTGCCGGGTTCCTCTCGCCCTGGGTCACCACCACCAGCCGAGAGGACGCGAACCGCTCGTCGCCGAGCCACTTCTGCACCAACCGCAAGACATCGGCGGTCGCCGTGCGGACGCTCCCGGGAACGTCGTCGTCCACGCGACCGCACGACGCGACCACCACCTCCGGCACCGCGGTCACCGCGGCCAAGTCCTCGAAGACCGGCACACCCAGAACCGTGCCGAGCGCCGCGTCGCCCACTACGGCGACATCTGGCGCGGCGGAAGCCGCGGGCGCTGCCGGATTCCACTCGACTCGGTACAGCTCGCCGCTCTGCCGCCCGCCCGCCGCAGCAAGCAAGTCCGCCGAAACCGGGCGCACGGCGAGAGACGCGACCGCGGCGACGGGCCTGCCCGTTTCATCGGCGATCGCCACCGACGCGCCGTTCCCGTCGCCGGGCCGGATCCGGACCCGCAGCGCAGACGCGCCGGAAGCACGCAGTTCCACCCCGGTCCACGCGAACGGAACCAGGGTTTCCTCACCGCCGTCGAGAAGATGTGCGTGCATGGCCGCGTCCAGCAACGCGGGATGGAGACCGAACGACGACGCCTCGGCACGCAGGTCCTCCGGCAGTGCCACGTCGGCGAACACATCGGCGCCACGGCGCCACGCGGACCGCAGGCCCTGGAACGCCCGCCCGTAGCCATATCCCTGTCCGGCCAAACGCGCGTACAACCCGTCGACGGCGAGCGGCTGCGCGTTCCGCGGCGGCCATTCGGTCGCATCGAACGGCTCACCCGCATCGGCGACCCGGGCCAGCACACCTCTCGCGTGCCGGTTCCATGCCTCCGCTCCGTCCGCGCGAGAGTGGACGTCTACCGAACGCCGGCCGGTCTCGTCCGGCGCGCCGACCACGACCCGCAGAGCCACACCGCCCCGTTCGGGCAGCACCAGAGGCGTCTCCAGGGTCAGCTCGTCGACCACCGGGCACCCGGCCTCGTCGCCTGCTCGCATCGCGAGTTCGACGAACGCGGTCCCCGGCACCAGCGGCGAATTCAAGACCACGTGCTCGAAAAGCCAGGAGTGCGTCCCGGCCGAAATCCGGCCGGTGAGTGTCACGGTCCCGGAGTCCGGTGCTTCGACGACCGCGCGCAGCATCGGATGGTCGAGGGGGACCTGGCCGGCGCTGCTGAGGTCCGCCGATCGCGGAACGGCGTCCACCCAGTAGCGGCGTCGTTGGAAGGGGTAGGTGGGGAGCGGGGTGGTGTGGGTGTGGGTGAAGTAGGTGTTCCAGTTGATGGGGGTGCCTGTGGTGTGGAGGCGGGCGAGGGCGGTGGCGGTGGTGCGGGTTTCGGGGGTGTGTGGTCGGAGTGCGGGGATGAAGGCGTGGTTGCTGGTGTTGGTGGTGGGGAGGTTGTGGGGGGTGAGGGTGGTGAGGGTGGTGTCGGGTCCGATTTCGAGGTAGGTGGTGGCGCCGTGGGTGTGGAGGGTGTGGATGGCGTCGGTGTAGCGGACGGTGTGGCGGGTGTGGCGTGTCCAGTGTTCGGGGGTGCAGATGTCGTGGTCGGCGAGGGTGCCGGTGAGGGTGGAGACGACGGGGATGGTCGGTGGGTGGTAGGCGAGGGTTCTGGCGGTATTGAGGAGGTCGGGCAGGAGGGGGTCCATGAGGGGGGAGTGGAAGGCGTGGGCGGTTTTGAGGAGGGTGCCGCCGTGTGCGGTGAGGATGCGGGTGATGGTGTGGCGGGGTCCGGAGACGACGAGGTTGTGGGGGGTGTTGAGGGCGGCGATGGCGGTGTGGTGGTCGAGCAGGGGGCGGATGTCGTGTTCGGTGGCGGGGATGGCGGCCATGGTTCCGTCGGTGGGGAGGCGGTGCATGAGTCGGGCGCGGGTGGCGACGAGGAGGACGGCGTCGTCGAGCGAGAGGATGCCGGCGGCGTGGGCGGCGGTGATTTCGCCGAGGGAGTGTCCGGTGAGGTAGTCGGGGCGCACGCCCCAGGACTCGAAGAGCCGGAAGAGGGCGGTTTCGAGGGTGAACACGGCCGCTTGCCCATAGGTGGTGGGGTCGAGGGCGTGCGGGTCGTGTCCCCAGACCGCGTCGAGCAAGGGCCGGTCCAGGTGGGGGTCGAACAGGGCCGCGGTCTCGCGGAACGCGTCGGCGAACACCGGGAACCTTTCGGCGAGTTCCCGGCCCATCCCCACCCGCTGCGAACCCTGACCCGAAAACACAAAAACCAGACGACCCTCGTTCACACGGCCCTGAAGATCCCCGTCCGCGACGAGCTTCAGGCCTCGCCGAAGCTCGTCATGGTCCTGGGCGACCACCACAGCCCGGTGTTCCAACGCAGCACGTGAAGTCGCCAGCGAATAAGCAACCGCCGCGTGATCGACGTTCTGGTCCACCCGCGCGCGCAGCCGATCGGCCTGAGCGGCCAAAGCGGCGGGGTTCTTGCCGGACAGCACGAACGGCAGCGGGGACGGCTCGGACACCGGCCGGGCCGACTCCTCCGGAGCGTGTTCGAGGATGATGTGGGCGTTGGTTCCGCTGATCCCGAACGAGGAGACCCCCGCCCGCCGGGGACGACCGTGCTCAGGCCACTCCCGGGCCTCGGTCAGCAACCGCACCGCACCCGAGGACCACTCCACCTCCCGCGACGGCTCGTCCACATGCAACGTCCTCGGCATCACCCCGTGCCGCATCGCCATGATCATCTTGATCACGCCGGCCGAGCCCGCCGCCGCCTGCGCATGACCCAGATTCGACTTCACCGACCCCAGCCACAACGGCCGATCCCGGCCCTGCCCATACGCCGCCAGCAACGCCTGCGCCTCGATCGGATCCCCCAGCCTCGTCCCCGTCCCATGCCCCTCCACCACGTCCACCTCCGACGCCGACAACCCCGCCGACGCCAACGCCCGCCCGATCACCCGCTGCTGCGCCGGACCATTCGGCGCCGTCAAGCCGCTCGAAGCACCATCCTGATTCACTGCGGAGCCGCGGATCACCGCCAGCACTCGACGGCCATTGCGCTCGGCGTCCGACAACCGCTCCACCAGCAAGACGCCGACGCCTTCGCTCCATCCGGCGCCGTCCGCCGCTTCGGCGAACGACTTGCATCGGCCGTCGGGCGCCAAACCTCGCTGATTGCTGAAATACACGAACGGCTCAGGGATGGCCATCACGGTCACCCCGCCGGCCAGCGCCAGCGAACACTCCCCCCGCCGCAACGCCTCAACCGCCAAATGCAGACTCACCAACGACGACGAACACGCCGTGTCCACCGACAGCGCAGGCCCCTCCAAACCCAGGAAATACGAAACCCGGCCGGAAACCACACTGCCGCTGCTTACGCTCTCTCCGTAATCGTGGTACATCACTCCGGCGAAGACGCCGGTCGACGAGCCACGCAGCGAACTCGGGTCGACACCCGCGTTTTCGAGCGTTTCCCAGGACACTTCGAGGAACAACCGTTCCTGAGGATCCATTTCCCGCGCCTCACGCGGGCTGATGCCGAAGAAATCCGCGTCGAAATACGCCGCGTCATGCAGAAAACCGCCGTGCCGCACGTACGATTTCCCGGCCACGCCGGGTTCCGGGTCGTACAGCCCGTCCAGATCCCAGCCGCGGTCCGAGGGGAACCCGGAAATCACGTCGCCGCCGTCGGCCACCACCCGCCACAGGTCTTCGGGAGACTCGATCCCGCCCGGGAACCGGCACGCCATCCCCACGATCGCGATCGGCTCGGCAGCGGCCGCGGCGAGCCGGGTGTTCTGCTGGCGCAGTCGTTCGTTCTCCAGCAGCGATCCGCGCAGGGCCTCGACGATTCGCTCAACAGATGTCTCCACGCGCCAACTCTCATTCGGGTAGCAGGTCGTCCGCACCGGCGCCGAGCGCGGTCCGCACGAGGTCCTCTGCGGTCATGGACTTGATTGCCTCGCTGTGGTCCGCCGCGGGATCGCCGGGCGCCCGCGAGCCGGCGGCGGCCAGTTCCAGCAACGAGTCGAGCAGCCCCGCCGCGCGAAGCGCGGCAAGGGGAACCGACGCCAACGCGGCCCGAACCCGCGACTCGGCCGCGGAATCGGAGTCGGCCGCGGAGACGTCCGGGAACAGTTCAGCGAGCAGGAAAACGGTCACTTCCAGGGGGCTCGGATAGTCGAACGTCAACGTCGCGGCCAGCCGGAGCCCGGTCGCCGCGCTGAGTTGATTGCGCAGTTCGACCGCGGCCAGCGAGTCGAGGCCGAGGCTGATGAACCCGCGTCGTGGCTCGACCGCCTTGAGGTCGTCATGGCCCAGCACCGCGGCGACCTGCCTCCGGACCAGGTCCAGCACAGTCCGGTGACGGTCCTGTTCGGACATCGGCCCCAATGCGGCCAGCATGTCCCGCTCGGATTCGGGACGGACGGACGGACGGCCGAGCCCGCGCAACAACGCCGGGCCGCTCCGCGCGCGCAAAGCCGACGGCGCGATCTTGATCGGCGCCAGCACCGCGCCTGGAAGCCCGACCGCGGCGTCGAACAACGCCAAGCCCTCTTCGGCCGACAATCCCGTGATGCCCATCCGTTCGAGCCGGGTCAAGTCTGTCGCGCCCGTCTGGCCGCCCATCCCCGTCCCGGACCACAGACCCCACGCCAGCGAAACGGCGGGCAGGCCCAGCGTTCGCCGGTGCTCGGCGAGCGCGTCCAGGAACGCGTTCGCCGCCGCGTACCCTCCCTGGCCGGCGGACAGCACGAGCCCGGCGGCTGAGGAGAACAACACAAACACCGAAAGGTCCAGGTCGCGGGTCAGTTCGTGCAGGTGCCACGCTCCGTCCACTTTGGGCCGTGCCACCCGGTCGATCCGGCCGGCGTCGAGGCCGGCGATCAGCCCGGCGTCCGCGACTCCCGCCGCGTGCACGACTCCGGTCAGCGGATGTGCCGGATCGACCTCCGCGAGCGCGTTTTCGACCGAAACCCGGTCAGCCACATCGCAGGCGACGATCCGTACCTCCGCACCGAGCTGCTCAAGGTCAGCGCACAGCGTGCCCGCGCCAGGAGCTGCTCGGCCGCTCCGGCTGGCCAGCACAAGGTGGCGGACGCCGTGCTCACCGACGAGATGCCGCGCCACCAGCGCACCCAATCCGCCCGTGCCGCCGGTGATGAGAACAGTCCCGGCAGTGTTCCAGCCGCCCGGTTCGGACGCTTGAACCCGGTCCAGCCGCGGCACCGTGAGCACGCCGTCCCGAATGGCCGCTTCAGGTTCTCCTGCCGCGACGACACCGGGCAACGCCCGCCAGGACGACTCCGAGCCGTCCACGTCCACCAGCACGAACCGGCCGGGGTTCTCCGCTTCGGCGGCGCGAACCAAGCCCCACAACGAGGCGTGCTCAAGATTCGCGGCCGCGTTTCTGGTCGCCACGACCAGCTGCGCACCGGAGAGACGCTCCTCTCGCAACCACCCTTGCAG
Source organism: Amycolatopsis sp. NPDC059235 (assembly GCF_042754125.1). Lineage (NCBI taxonomy): Bacteria > Bacillati > Actinomycetota > Actinomycetes > Pseudonocardiales > Pseudonocardiaceae > Amycolatopsis > Amycolatopsis sp. NPDC059235. Next base: position 207,687 of record NZ_JBHZAG010000004.1, on the reverse strand, counting down.
CAGCTCGAGAAGACCGCGGATACCGGCCCGCACCGCGGTCGGAACGTCGTCCTCCGTACCGGATTCGGGCACACAGTAGACGACCGCGTCCGGCACTTTCCCGCCCGAAACGAGTGCGGCCAGATCGGGATGCCGCGGCAACCCCATGGCATCGCCGGAGCCGAGCACAGCCCAGTTCGCCGGGGCCGGCCCGGGCGGCGGGCCGGCCAACCGATGCCAACCGACGCTGAACAGCGATCCGTCCCGCCCAGCCGGCCCGAGCTGATCCGCCGACACATTCCTCGCGACGAGGGACCGCACCGACGCGACTGGCGAACCGCTGGCGTCGGCCGCGGCCAGTGCTACCTCCCCGGGGGCCACCTGATCGATCCGCACTCGCAGCGCGGACGCCCCGGACGCGTACAGAGCGACGCCGCTCCAGACGAAGGGGATTTCCGCCGGCCCGTCCCGCCCGACCAGATCCGAATGCAGGGCCGCGTCCAGCAGCGCTGGATGCAGCCCGAACTCCGCGGCGCGAGCATGTTCCGGCAAGGAGACTTCGGCGAACACCGTGTCGTCGCGTCGCCACATCGCTCGCAGGCCTTGGAAAACCGGGCCATAGCCATAGCCCCGGCGGGACAACGCCTCGTACCCGCCTTCGAGATTCACCGCCGTCGCGCCAGGAGGCGGCCACGTCGTGAGGTCCACCGGGGTCGTGGGCCGTGATTCGGCGGCCAAGACGCCGCTCGCGTGGCGAGTCCAGGTCTCCTCCCCGTCCCGCTGTGCGAAGATGTCGACCGTCCGGCGGCCCGTTTCGTCGCTCGCGCGCACGACGACCTGCACGGCTACTCCCCCGTGCTCAGGCAGGAGCAAGGGCGCCTCCAGAGTCAACTCCTCCACCGCGCCGCACGAGACTTGGTCTCCGGCCTTAATCGCCAGCTCGAGGAAACCCGTGCCAGGCAGGACATATCTGTCCCACAACGCGTGTTCTGCCAACCAGGGCAGCGTCGACACCGACAGCCGCCCGGTCAGCGTGACGCCGTCGTCCGTCGGAGACCTGACAACCGCACCGAGGAAGGGATGGTCCACGGTCACAAGACCGGCCCTGGACACGTCACCCGCGGGCCTCCGCCGTTCCGGCCAGTACCGCCGTCGCTGGAACGCGTACGTCGGCAACTCCACCGCGCGCGCTGACGATCCGGCGAACACCGCCGCCCAGTCCACCGGCACGCCGCGCGCCGACAGATGACCCAATGACGTGTACATCCGCCGAAGCCCGCCGTCGCGCGCCCGCAAAGTTTCCACCACAGCCGCGGACACCCCGGCCGCGCTTTCCGCGATGTTCCGGACGGTCGCGGTGAGGACCGAAGCCGGACTGACTTCGACGAAAGCCCGGTACTCCTGCTCCAGCAGAACCTCGACCGAAGGTCCGAAGAGCACCGGCCGGCGCATGTTCCGGTACCAATAGCGGGCATCGAACGCGTCGCCGGCAATCCACTGCTGGTCCACGCTGGAGAAGAACGGCACAGCCGGGGTACGCGGGCGCAAACCGGCGAACCCGGCCAGCACCTCGTCCTCGACCCGTTCCATCTGCCAGGTGTGCGACGCGAAATCGGACACGACCCGCCCTGCCCGAACGTCTTTTTCCTTGCACCGAGCCAAGAATTCGCGAAGCGCGCCGGCTTCCCCGGACACCGCGACGGACTCCGGCCCGTTCACGGCCGCGAGCCCGATGGCGTCCGCCCACGGCGCGATCAGCGCCTCCGCGTGTTCCGGCGCCGCGAGAACCCACGCCATCCCGCCCCAGCCGGCCATGCTTCGGGCGATAGCCTGGCTGCGGACCGCGATCACTTTCGCGGCGTCGGCGAGCGACAGAGCACCGGCCACACAGGCCGCCGCGACCTCGCCTTGCGAATGCCCGACCACGGCGTCCGGCCGCACGCCGCAGGACGCCCACAGCTCGGCCAACGACACCATCGTCGCGAATGACAGCGGTTGCGTCACGTCAACGCGATCAAGCGGCACCGTGTCCGCGGTGCCGCGCGCCACCTCCAGCAAGGACCAATCGACGTGCGGGGCCAACGCGTCCGCGCATTCGGCCATCCTGCGTGCGAACACGGGGGAAGTCTCGAGCAGTTCCGCGCACATTCCCGCCCAGTGCGTGCCCTGGCCGGGGAAGACGAACACCACGCCGCCGTCGACGTCGGCGACACCCGACGCGGCGTGAGAAACAGGGTGGCCTTTGGAGAACGTGTCGAGGGAGGTCAGCGCCTCCTCCCGGTTGCGCACCACGATCGCGGCGCGATGCTCCTGCAGGGAGCGTGTGGTGGCCAACGAGTAGGCGACATCTTCCAGGCCGAGATCCGGGGCGTTGTTCATCCGCTCAAGGAGCCGTTTCGCCTGTGCCCGAACAGCTTCGCTGGTCTTTCCGGACAGGACGAGCGGCACTGCCGCGGGCGGACCGACCGGCGGTTCAGGCGCGACGACCGGATCCGGAGCCTGCTCGATGATCACGTGCGCGTTGGTGCCGCTGAACCCGAACGAGGACACGCCCGCCCGCCGGGGACGTCCGTTCTCCGGCCACGTGCGCGCCTCGGCGAGCAATTCGACCGCGCCCGAAGACCATTCCACTTGCCGTGACGGTTCGCCCGCGTGCAAGGTCTTCGGCAGCACACCGTGCCGCATGGCCTGCACCGTCTTGATCACGCCCGCGACCCCGGCCGCGGCCTGCGGGTGGCCGAGGTTGGACTTGACCGATCCCAGCCACAGCGGCCGGTCCCGGGCCTGGCCGTACGTGGCGAGCAAGGCGTGGGCCTCGATCGGATCGCCCAGCGTCGTACCGGTCCCGTGCCCTTCGACCAAGTCCACATCGGACGCCGAAAGCCCCGCGTCCGCCAGTGCCTGACGGATCACTCGTTGCTGCGCGGGACCGTTGGGCACCGACAGCCCGCTCGACGCACCGTCCTGGTTTACCGCGGAACCGCGCACCACGGCCAACACGCGACGACCGTTGCGCCGGGCGTCGGACAGCCGCTCCAAAAGAAGCACGCCCACGCCTTCGCCCCACGCGACACCGTCCGCGCCGTCCCCGTAGGACTTGCATCGGCCGTCCGCGGGCAAGGAACCTTGTCGCCCCGAGTCGGCGTACGAATCCGGCGTCGTCATGACAGTCACACCGCCCGCGAGCGCCAGCGCGCATTCCCCGCGGAGCAACGCTTGCCGCGCCAGGTGCAGTGCTACCAAAGACGAGGAGCACGCCGTGTCGATCGAGACGGCCGGGCCCTCGAGCCCGAGACAGTACGAGATCCGGCCCGAGACGACGCTGGTCAGGCTTCCGGTGTCCACGTACGAGCTCGCGCCCTCCGGCCGGACGGACGGCCAGGCTCCCCAGTCGTGGTACATCACCCCGGCGAACACTCCGGTCGACGAGCCGCGCACGGAAGACGGCCCGATCCCCGCGCTCTCCAGCGCTTCCCAGGAGACCTCGAGCATCAGGCGCTGCTGCGGATCCATGTCCAGCGCCTCGCGCGGGCTGATCCCGAAGAGGTCCGCGTCGAACCCGGCGATGTCGTCCAGGAACCCGCCGCCGGTCGTATGCCCGCCCGGACGCTCGTGGTCGAACACGCCGGTCAGATCCCAGCCGCGGTCGGCCGGGAACCCGGACGTCGCGTCGCGGCCGGCCGCGACCAGGTCCCACAGCTCCGCTGGGGAGGTGACGCCGCCCGGGAACCGGCAGGCCATTCCGACGATCGCGATCGGTTCGTGGCCTTTCGCTTCCAGTTCGGCGGCCCTGGCGCGCGCCTCGCCCAGTTCGACTGTCGCCCGTTTGAGGTATTCGACAAGCTTTTGCTCGTTGTCCACCGCACAGCTCCGATGCGTGGTCAGCGCGTGCGCAGGGCGGCAGGCGCTTCGATGATCTCGAGGACGGCGGTCGCGCAGGTCAAACCCGGGCCCACCCCCGCCATCAGGTAATGGTCGCCCGCGCCGAGTTCTCCGGCGCGCAGCAGCCGCTCCAGCGAGATGGTCTGGTCGCTGCCGCCGACGTGGCCGACGTCGCGGCCGACGTCGTAGGTGGAGCGGGAGGCGGGAAGCCCGAGCAGCGGCAGCATCCGGCCGTGCACGAGTGCGGGCGAGGCGTTCATCGTGCCCACCCGGGTCATCTTCGACAGCTCGATCCCGGAGTTGGCGACCGTACGCTCGTTCAGCCGTTCATTGGCCTGGTCGACCAGCGTGTGCATGTCGGCCGCGTGCGGCGAGCGTTCGACGAAGAGGGTGCTGCTGTCCTTCAGCGAGCCGCGGCTGGCCGCCGGTTCGAAGTCCGGTCCGAGCGACTCGCCCACCCGGTGCAGCTCCTCGAGTTCGGGGATGACCAGCGTGTCCACCGATCGCAGCCGGGCGAATCCCGGCGTCTTGGCGAGCACCACCGCCGCCGCGCCGTCGCCGAGAACCATGCCCGGCACGGACTCCCACCGGTTCGTCGGCGGCGTGGCCCAGTTGTCGCTGCACACCACCAGAACCGCGGTGTGCTCGGGCGCGGCGCGCAGATGCGCGACCGCGAGATGGAACGAGCTGAACATGCCGTTGCACTGGTGGCGCACCTCGAACGCGACGGCGGATTCGGAAACGCCGGTGTACCGCAGGAGGTACGACGCGGGCCCCCAGTTCTCGGGGCCTTGGCGAGACGTGCCGGTATGGATGACCATGGTGATGTCCGCGGGGTCGACCGCGAAGGCGTCCATCGCCCGCTTCGCCGCCCGCAGCCCCATCTCCACCGCGGGGACGTCGTCGCCGAGGTGAACCGAGCGGATGTCGTTGGCAGCGTCGCTCTCCCGCTCGTACAGTCCCGCGCTGACCGCCTGCTCGGCCGACTGCACCCGGTCCGGCAAGTAGACCCCGATGGCGCTGACGTAGACGTCATGGACCTTCATTCGTCCTCCTTGGCTGCGGCCAGTCCTGCGCCACGGTCGCAGCCGGAGGTCAAGAACGGTCCGGGCGGCCGCTTGACGCCCGCTCAATACCTCGTTCGACCACGGGTCGAGCGGCGGCCGAGTCCGCGCGGCCACGCTGAGCGGCAACGAAGTCGACTCGCCGCAAGGAGGCGCCGCGATGGTGGACGAGCAGGTGCCTGTACTCGTCGTCGGTGGTGGCTCGGTGGGACTGGCGTGCGCCGCGTTCCTGGGCTCCCACGGTATTCGCTCGCTGGTGGTCGAGCGCCGCGCGGGATTGTCGGATCATCCGCGCGCGACCGCGATCGGCCCGCGTGCCTGGGAGGCGCTTCTCAGCCTCGGCCTGCGCGACGAACTGCTCGCGATCGCCGAACGACGCAGCCGGACCCGCGGAGTGCTGCACGCGAGAACGGTGGCGGAGGCGGACGTCGCCGCGGCGGCGGCGAAAGCCGAGCACGCGACGACTTTCGTCGACCCCATCAAAGAATTCAGCCCGGCGGCCAACATCGGAGGGCTCGGGCAGAACCAACTGGACCCGCTGCTCAGCCGTGCCGCCACCGAATCCGGTGCCCGCATCCGCTGGAACACCGAAGTGGTCTCGCTCGAATCGGGCGGCACAGAAGCAAAAGCATCCCTTCGCGGAGTGACTACCGGCGAGAGGTCGACAGTCACGGCGGAGTACGTGATCGCCGCGGACGGCGACGCGAGCCCGACCAGGGCCGCGCTCGGTTTTCCGATCAGCGGCCCCCGCGCGCTCGGCGGCGACAGGATCAACGTGGTGTTCCGCGCGGATCTGAGCGCTCTGCTGCCCGGCGAGGGATTCATCATGGTGAATGTGTCTCATCCTGAGGCGAGCGGAATGCTGCATTCGATGGACGGCAGCAAAGACCTGTGGTCGTATCACATCGATGTGCCGGGCGGAACGGACGACATCGCCGCCCGTTACCCGCCCGAACGGTGCGTCGAAGTGATCCGCACCGCGTTCGGCAGCCCGGACCACGACATCGAAATCCTGAGCGCGCTCCCGTGGCGCCCGACTGGACGCTTGGCGGGCCAGTTCCGCCGCGGCCGCGTGCTGCTCGCCGGCGACGCGGCGCACACCATGCCGCCCACCGGAAGCTTCGGCCTGACAACCGGAATCGGCGACGCGCAGAACCTGGCCTGGAAACTCGCCATGGTGCTCCGCGGCCAAGCAGGCCGATCCCTGCTGGACACCTACGACGCGGAACGACGCCCCCGTGCCCGATTCTGCCGAGACCAGGCCATGTTGCGGTTGCACAACCCAGCGGTGCACTGGAACGCGAACGACGCGGAAGGCCGGGCGAAAGCGGGAATCGCCCACCACGCCGTAGCTCACCTCAGCGACCGCTGCGAATCCACGGCGGTCGTCGACAGCCCCTCGAAGCCGCTTTCCTTCGAGGACATCGCGGCCAACCTCGACGGCTCGCCGGGAACCCGGGTGCCCCACATCTGGGTGGAACGTCGTGGCGAGCGCGTGTCCACGCTCGACCTCGCCGGCCCGGATTTCGTCTTGCTCGCGGGGCCGAAGGGACATCCGTGGCTGGGCGCGGGACGCGCCGCGGCGGAGGCCTTGGGCATCGCCGTGGCGACGTACCTCGTCGGCGACGACCTCGCTGACCCGGACGGACGCTGGGAGGCTGCCGCCGGAATCGACGCCGACGGGACGTTGCTCGTCCGCCCCGATCACATCATCGGCTGGCGTGCGCGCGCTCTTCCGCAAGGTCCCGAGCGGGCGCTGACCGCGGCTTTGCGGCAGATTCTTTCGCGATGACCGCGACCGGCGCGGAACGCACCCGATAGCGGAATCGGGTGCGTTCGACGCTGGTCGGCCGCTGGCTCGCGCAGGGCCGCGACGCGTGGGCGAACCTTCGCCGTCACCGCGATCGCGGCCCCGCGCCGGCGTCCCTCGTGCCGGTCGCCCGGCCGAAGGACAGCGGCGAAGCACGATCACGCCGGACGACCGGCCACCTGCCGACAGCTGCTGACCTGCACTGGCGTGTTTCTCGGCAGGTACATGGCCGGCAGGCTGGCGCGACTGTTGACGCCGAGCTTGCGGTAGACCTTGGTCAGGTGCTGCTCCACCGTGCTGACTGTGACGTACAGCGTTTGGCTGATCTCGCGGTTGGTGTGGCCAAGAGCCGCCAGTTCGGCGACCCTTCGTTCGGCGGCGCTCAGCGGAGCCGCGGGGACGGCGGCGTTCGGCAGGCGCGCGGCAGGCTCCCGATCGGCGCGGCGACCGAGCCTGCGGTTCGCTTCGGCGAGATCGCTCCGCCACGGGACGAGCGCCGGCAGGTCGCGTTCCTGGTCCTTGGCCAGTTTCCGGCATTTCTGCAGATCGCCGAGAGCCGCGAGGGGATGGTGGGCGGCCAGGTGGTACCGGCCGCGGGCCCACAGATACCGAAGACCGAACAAGGTGGCGTGCATCGTCTCCGGCACCTGGCCGCCCGCGGTCGCGGCGGCATCGTCGAGCCGGTCGCAGGCGACTTCGGCGAGCAACAGCGTCGCCAGCGGGTACCCGATCTGGACACCCCAAGCGTGCGCGGGCAGCAGATCCAGCGCCGCCCGGGCTTCGACGGCGGCTTTCGCGGTGCGACCGCAGTTCAGCGCGACCTCCGCGCTGACCGCCAGGAACAACGCGTGCGGAGCCCGCATGCCCCGCTGGGCGGACGTGCCGACAAGCCGATCGCACCAGGAAGAAGCACGTTCCGGCTCGCCGCCGTGCATCAACGTCAGCACCGCGACGGCGAGCACTTCGGGTGTCGTCTCGCCGACCCGGCCGCCGTGGAGAATGTTCTCGGCGGCCACGTTCGCGCGGTCGCTGCAGCCTTGCCCGCACACGGTCGACAACGCGCGCAACGCCTCCGCCCACGGATCTTCGTCCTTTTCGGACGTGGGCAGCGCCCGGCCGAAAACCCACTGGAAAACAAGGCGGAGCTCATCGGCAGTCCGCTTGTCGGCGGGGTCGCCAAGCGACCCCAGCGCGGCAGCCGCGGCCGCCTCGTCACCGTTCCACAGGGCACAGCGGACCGCGTGGGCAGCACAGTCCGAGCCCTCGGCGAAGGACGCGTGCCGGCGAACCGCGGCGACCGGGTTCACCAGCCACAGCGCCCGCACGAGCGCCCTCGATACGTCCACGCGTTCCTGTTCGCCGACACCGGCCGCCAGACACAGTTCGAGGCAGCGCACCGCCAGTCGCGCGTCGCCATAGGCGGACGCTTCGCTCGCGGCGGCACGCAACACGCCCAGCGACCATTTCTCGGCCGGGCGCCCGGCCGCCAGGATGTGGTCAGCGACCGTGCTCGGCGCGGCACCGTGCCGGTACAGAACTTCCGCGGCCCGGGTACGCAGCTCCGAATGCCAATCCGCTGGCAAATCCGCCATTATCGCCGCGGCGTCCGAGGGCCTGAATCGTCCCCCGTCCAACGGCACGGCGGAGGAAAGCACGTCGAGGGCCGACGTGACGACCGCGGCGCTCACCTCGGCCAGCTCGCCGATCAGTCCGGGATCCGCCTCGGCTCCGAGAACCGCCATCGCGGCCACGACGCCGAGCACCCGGCGGTCTTGCTTGCGAAGGCGGGCCAACAGCGACCGCGCGGGCGTCGGACGCGGTTCCAGCCGGATCAGCTCGTGCCGATGGCGGTCGAGTTCGGCGCGCAACCGGTGCGACGCCGCAAGGCAGGGCAGGCATTCGGTCAGGACGACCACGATCGGCGCGGATCGGGTCTGCCGGATCACCGACGACAGCAACCACGCCGAGAAATCGTCCGCGAACTGAATATCGTCCAGTGTGATCACGACCGGCCGGGAACGGGACAGCTCACGCAGAATTCCGCACAGCTCGTGGACGATCCGGATGTTCTTTTCACCGGCCGCGAGCAGACCGATCATCCGGTCCAGCGTTTCGCGCGGCAGCGGCGCGGCCGACAGCAGCTGCCCGGCGATGCCGGCCGGAACGGGCTGATCGAGCCGGGAGCAGGCCGCGCCGAGAACCACCGCGCCGGACTCGGCGGCCTCACGCCCGAACTCGGCGAGAACCGCACTCTTTCCGCTCCCCAGCGCGCCGCTGACCAGCGCGATCCTGCCCTCTCCCCGGTCTGTCGCGACCAGCAGATCGCGCAGCTTCTCGCACTCCCCCAGAACAGTCATGCCGCCCCCCTCGCAGCGTCCCCGCCCGTCCCGTATCGACTGCACGGCGCTCACGCACATTGTCGTCACGAATTCGGGAGGCCGGCTCAAGCTCCGCAAGAGCGTGAGTAGAAGGCACCTCGACCGCATGGTTTTCGGGATTCTTTCGACGACCGATCAGCAGCATACTGCACACGACAGTCGCCACTCGCGGAGAACTCGAGCAAAGGGACGTTGCGTGAACGATAAATCACACCGAACCACCGCGCTGGTTTTTCCCGGAATGGGTCCGTCGCGGTTTGCCGACGTGGCGAAATTCCTGGTCTCCGATCCCGTCGCCCGCGATCTGACCGCGGACGTCGACGAGCTGCTGGGCTGTTCGCTGCTCGACCGCTACTACGAAGCGGCCGACGAGCAGTCGGAGTACGCGGACGTCGGATTTCTGATCAATTGCCTCGCGATGGCGAAGTGGGCAGTCGCCGAACACGGCGTGCGGCCGGAAGTCTGCGTCGGGGCCAGTTTCGGCAGCAAGGCCGCGGCGGTGTGGTCCGGCGCGCTCAGTTTCGCGGACGCGGTGCGGATGACGATCGGGATGGCCCGCTGCGAACAGGAGTACTTCTCCCGCTCGCACGGAGACCTGGTGACCCAGTCGTTCGCCCGGGTCCCGGCAGACGCGCTGGCCGCCGTGCGACGGGAACTGGACGATCGCGGCGAATGGCACGAGATCTCCTGCCATGTCGACGACGACTTCTATCTGCTGTCGCTGCGAGAGCAATGCCTCGACTGGTTCACCGAACGCCTGCGCGACATCGGCGGGCTGCCTGTCTACACCATGCGCCCGGTCATGCATTCCAGTGTTCTCGGCGCGTTGCGGGAAAGGGTCGCCCGAGAGGTCGTCGCGCCTCTCGGCTTCGCCGACCCCAGGCTGCCGGTGCTGTCCGACCAGGACGGTGAACCGCTGCGAACCGGTGCGCAGGTAAGGGAAATGCTGCTCGACGGTTACGTGCGCCCGGTGCGCTGGCCCGCTGTCGTCGCGGCGTTGAAAGGCCGGGGAATCGAGCGGTTGTGCGTTTCCGGTCCGGACAGCTTGTTCGGGCGGGTGGAATGCACGGTGTCGAACTTCGAGGTGCTCGCGGTCAACGCCGCGACGATGCGCCAGTCTCGTCGTTCGATTCCGGCGACGCAGTCGTGAGCAGCGCGGACAACGCCGTCCAGAGAGTGCCAAGCGTCTCGAAGGTCGACATGTTCATCGCGTCGTGCGTGAATCGCACCCGGTATGCCTTTTCCAGCGAGGCGAGGAGATTGACCACGCCCAGCGAGTCGAGGCCGAAGTCGAAGAGCCGGTCGTTGGCGCCGAGCTCCGCGCCCGGCGGCAACAGCGGCAGATGTGGTCGTACCAGGGCCTCGAACTGTTCGTCCATCGATCGCTCCCGGATTCGAGTCGCTCTTTCGAATCCAAAGACAACCTGAAGCCGCGGCCGCGCACAACCCAGAGCACGCCCCTAATCCTGGAGGACCGATGAACGCTGGGGTACACGCCCGCTTTCTGCGCGGGCTCGAGCTTTCACCGGCTCGCACCGCGATCCGCACCGGTGACCGGACAGCCGCCTACGAAGAGGTCCACGACTCCGCGTTGCGCTGGGCCGGAACCTTGCTGGGCAAGAAGACCAAGCCGCCGGCGGCGATCGGAGTGCTGGGCGGCAAGGGAATCGAGGCCTACATCGGGCTGCTCGCGGCGTTGTACGCCGGGGCCACCGCGGTGCCGTTGCCTGCGAGCTTCCCGGCGGCCCGGATCAGGCACATGATCAAGGCCGCGGGCGTCTCGGCGCTGCTGGCCGACGAAGACGGATTCGCCGTGCTGGACGAACTGGAACCGCGCCTTCCCGTTCTGGCCCCGAGCCGGATGCCGGTCGATCCAGCGGACGCCCTGCCCGCGCCGCGGCCCGTCGCCGCGACGGACTGCGCGCTGGTTCTGTTCACGTCCGGCTCGACCGGGCGGCCCAAGGGCGTGCGGATCTCGCACGGCAGCCTTGACCACTACTTCCGGCTGATGGCTAAACGGTACGACTTCACGCCCGCGGACGCGTTCTCGCAGACGTTCGAACTCAACTTCGACTGCGCGATATTCGACCTCTTCTGCGCTTGGGGGGCGGGGGCGACCGTGCACGCCGTCCCGGCGACCGCGTACCTCGACCTGCCCGGGTTCATCGCCGAGCGAGGGATCACCGTCTGGTTCTCCACGCCGAACGCCATCTCCCTGGTACGCAAGACAAGCGGCCTCCCGCAGGGCGCTATGCCCAGTCTGCGCTGGAGCTTCTTCGCCGGTGAAGCACTGCAGGCGGCCGATGTCGTCGATTGGCAGCGGGCGGCGACCGGGTCCATTGTGGAAAACCTCTACGGTCCCACCGAACTCACCATCACGGTCACCGGCCACCAATGGTCCCCGCTGGTCTCGCCGGGCTTGTGCGTGAACGGACTGGTGCCGATCGGTTCCGTCCACGAAGACCACGACTACGTCTTGCTCACGCCTTCCGGGGAGGTCGCGCCCGGAGAGGGAGAGCTTTGCCTCACCGGTCCCCAGCTGGCTTCCGGCTATCTCGATCCCGCGGACGGCGTCGACCGGTTCGTGCGGCGCGATTCGCGCACCTGGTACCGCACCGGGGACCGGGTCCGCCTGCTGGACAACGGCGAGCTCGCCTATTTGGGCCGGTCGGACGCACAGGTCCAGGTGCAGGGCTGGCGGGTCGAACTCGCCGAAGTGGAGCACGCGTTGCGCGCCTGTGCCGAGGTGTCCGACGCGGTCGTCGTGACCAGGCCGGCGTCGAGCGGGCTAGAACTGGTGGCGTTCTACACCGGGAAAGAGTCCCCGCCGGTCGAGCTCGCCCGCCGGATGCGGCGGATGCTGCCGGAAGGCATGGTGCCGAAGCACTACCGGCATCTGGCCGAGTTTCCCTTGAATGCCAACCGGAAGGTCGATCGCGGCCGCCTGGCGCGGATGGCCGCCCGCTGACCGGGCGGCCCGCCCGGTCAGACCGCGCGTCCGGCGAGGGCGGCCCGGTCGAGCTTGCCGTTGTGGTTGAGCGGCAAGCTTTCCACTGCCTCGATCTGCTGGGGCACCATGTAGTCCGGCAGTGTTTCCTTGCAGAACCCGCCCAGCTTCACCGGGTCGTGGTCCAGCACCCCCGGTTCGAGCACGACGAACGCGACCAGCACCGGCTCGTCGACGCCCGGCCGCACCACGGCCGCCGCCGCGGCGACGCCCTCGAACTCCAGGAGCCGGCGTTCCACCTCGCCGAGCTCGACCCGGTTGCCGCGGATCTTCACCTGCGAGTCCGCCCGGCCGCGGAAGTACAGCTCGCCTCGCGCACCTCGGCAGGCCAGGTCGCCGGAGCGCAAGACCCGTTGCCCGGAGCGCGGTTCGAGCGGATCGGGGACGAGCGCGGCTCGGGTGGCGTCCGGATCGTCCCAATAGCCGCTGAACAAGGACGGGCCCCTCAGATGGATCTCGCCGACGACGCCGGGGGCGTCGACGACCTTGCCTCGCTCGTCGACCAGCAGCATTTCCGCGCCGGGGTAGGCGAAGCCGATGGACAACCGGTCCAGGTCGGCGGGCACCGGGTTGGGCACGGGCGTGAGCGAGAACGCCATCGCCTCGGTCGGCCCGAAGCAGTTGACCACCCGCAGGTGCGGCAGCAGGCTTTGCAGCTCGCGCAGTTCGCGCAGCGGGAAGTTCTCCCCGGAGAACAGCACGCCGCGAATGTGGGTGTGCTCGGCAAGCAATTCCGGTTCGTGCCGCAGCACCTGGCGCCAGATCGACGGAACTCCGTTGACCTGGCTGGCGCCAGTCGCCCGCAGATGGTGCAGGAACCGGCGCGGCCAGTTCAGCAGCTCGCGCGGCACGGGTATCAACGCCGCGCCGCTGCCCAAGGCGAGACCGATGTCGAGAAGGGCGAAGTCGAACTGGAGCGGCGAAGTCGTCGCCACCCGGTCAGCCGCGGTCACGATCCGAAGTTCGGCCATCGCGCGGTAGAACGACGCGATGGCGCCGTGGCTCATCACCACGCCTTTCGGCTTGCCCGTCGTGCCTGAGGTGAAAATCGCGTACGCCATGTCGGTCGGCGTCAGTTCGCGCCGGTGCCGTGGCCGGGTCCGCGGTGCTTGCCGGATCTCCAGCCCCGCCGGCCCGAATCGGGCGGTGGCGACCCCGTCGATCTCCCTGGCTCCTTCCGTTGCCTGGACGTGCAACGCGGGTTCGATCGCGTCCACGACGGAGCGCAGCCGCTGATCCGGTGTCCGCGGGCTCACGGGAATGAACGGAAGGCCAAGCGTGGCACACGCGAGGAACAACGCGATGGCTTCGCCCGAGGTATCCGACTCCAGAACGATCCGGTCGCCGATGCCGAGGCCCAGCGCGTCCAGTGCCGCCGTGTAGTCGTCCACTCGCTGACTGAGGCCGCCGTAGGAAACGACGCGGACCGAGCCGTCCGCCGCCGTCTCGATGATCGCCGGCGCGTCCGGCGCGGACCGCGCGGTGGCCAGCAACGCCCCGTGCATGGTGCGGTGGACGAACCTGGCGTTGGCGATTTCTTCCCGATGCGCCACGGTGTTCACACCTCGCCGAGTTCTGCGGAGGAATTGTCTTCCTAGTTCGTATCAGCGCTGCCAGGTTGCGACAACCACAGTTTTTCCGCGCTGCGGATCCGCGATTGTCAGGGGGACTCTAGGGGGACCGAGAAGCATCATTTCGTGGTTTGCTGTCAGCAGCGCAGAGGCGACGCCTGATCCAGCCGACCGGACCGCTCTGAGCGCATTCACGCTCACTCCAACGAAATCGAAGGAACGCGCGCGTGTCTCTGGTGTCTCAATTCTCTCCGATCGTCGCGCCGTCGTCGCGATTCCGCGCTCTCGGGCGGCAGCATCTCGACGAGATCAGCCGGAGGTACCCCCTGCCGGCGGAACTCGCCGGCACCATCCGGGCGGTGTCGACGGTGCTGCCGTTCCGGGTCAACGACTATGTGCTGGACCACCTCGTCGACTGGCGGCGGATTCCGGCCGACCCGATCTTCCAGCTTGTCTTCCCACAGCCGGGCATGCTCCCCTCGGACGACGAGCGACTGCTCGCGCGGCTGACGGAAAGCCCGGGACAGGCAGTCCGGCTGAAGACCGAGGTCGGGCGGATCCGCCGCGAACTCAACCCGCATCCGTCCGGTCAGCAAGAGTACAACGTGCCGAGCCTCGACGGCGTAAAAGTGCAGGGCATGCAGCACAAATACCGGGAAACGGTGCTCTATTTCCCCAGTCAGGGACAGACTTGCCACGCGTACTGCACCTATTGCTTTCGCTGGGCGCAGTTCGTCGGGGACGCCGATCTCCGATTCGCCGCACCTTCGCCGGACCAGCTGGTCAAATATCTCGAATGCCATCCGGACGTCAGCGACGTGCTGGTCACCGGCGGCGACCCGATGGTGATGTCCACCGAGCGGCTGCGCGCCCATCTCGCCCCGCTGCTGGACATCGAGACCGTCCGGACCATCCGGATCGGCACGAAGTCCCTGGCCTACTGGCCGTTCCGGTTCACGTCCGACAAGGACGCCGACGAGCTGATGCGGTTGTTCGAGGACGTGGTCGCGACCGGCCGCACGCTCGCCGTGATGGCGCATTTCAGTCATCCGAGGGAAATCGAGACCGATGCCGCACGGCACGCGCTGAGCCGGATCCGCGGCACGGGCGCTGTCGTGTACTGCCAGGCTCCGATGATCGCGCACGTCAACGACGACGCCGACGTGTGGAGCCGGCTCTGGCGAGCCGAGCTCGCCGCGGGCGCGGTGCCCTATTATCTCTTCGTAGAACGGGATACCGGCCCGCACGACTATTTCAAGGTCCCGCTCGCGGTCGCGGCAGAGACATTCCAGGCGGCCTATCGAACGTTGCCCGGGCTTGCCCGCACCGTGCGCGGCCCGGTCATGTCCGCCACCCCCGGCAAGGTGCTCGTGGACGGAATCGTCGATACGCCCGCCGGAAAGATGTTCCAGTTGCGGATGCTCCAGGCACGGAATCCCGCGCTGGTCGGCAGGCCGTTCCACGCCGGCTATTCCGCGACCGCCGCCTGGCTCGACGAACTCGCCCTCGCCGATACCGTGCCGGCGGACCTGGCCGCGGCGATAGGCGGCCAGTGAAAGGAAGTCGCCCATGCCCACCTGGAGAATGTCCCCCAACCTCGAGCTGAACCAGATCGTCGCGCGCCGCCGGTCCGCCGGGGATCCGGTCGTCCATCTCGGTTTCGGCGAGGCGCGGCTTCCCCCGTTCGGCCCGCTGGCCGACCAGCTCGCGGCGGGTGCGCGGCACAACGCGTACGGCCCGGTCGCCGGCAGTCACGAGGCCCGCGCCGCCGTCGCGAGCTACTTCGGGCGCCGCGCGCTGCCGACCGAACCGGATCAGGTGGTCGCGGCGCCGGGCAGCAAACCGTTGCTGATGGCACTGAACCTGGCAATCCCGGGCGACGTGCTGCTGCCGCGGCCCGCGTGGAACACCTACGCGCCCCAAGCGGAACTGGCGGGAAAACAGGCGCACGCTGTCGCGATTCCCGAGCAGTGCGGCGGTGTGCCCGACCCGGACGCGTTGCGCACCGCCCTTCGCTCGCTGCGAGCGAAGGGCAGAGACCCGCGCGTCCTCGTGCTCACCTTGCCGGACAACCCGACCGGCACACTGGCCGCGCCCGAGACGGTACGGAACATCTGCTCGATCGCGGAGGAAGAGGATCTCTTCATCGTTTCGGACGAGATCTACCGGGACCTGGTGCACGATCCGGCGCTGCCCTTCCTCAGCCCGGCCGAGGTCGCACCGCACCGGACCGTGGTGACCACCGGGCTGAGCAAGAGCCTCGCTCTCGGCGGCTGGCGGATCGGTGCGGCCAGGTTTCCGGATTGCCGCTGGGGAAACGAGATCCGGGACCGGGTGGTGTCCGTCGCCAGCGAAGTATGGTCCACTCTGGCCGGCCCGATGCAAAGCGTCCTCGCCTACGCGTTCGCTGAACCGCCCGAGCTGCGGGAGTGGCTCGCGGCCAGCAATCGGCTGCACGGGAGCGTGGCACGCGCCGTACACCGGATCATGGTCGGAGCGGGCGCCACGTGCCGTCCGCCGACCGGGGGTTTCTATGTCTACCCGGACTTCGAGCCGCTCCGGATGCGCCTGGCACAGCACGAAGTCACCGACTCGGCATCGCTCTTCGCCTACCTGCTCGACGAATTCGGCATCGCGGTGCTCGCCGGGCACCATCTCGGCGACGATCCGGGCGCATTGCGGTTCAAGGCCGCCACGAGCATGCTTTACGGCGACACCGTCGAAGAGCAGCGGGCCGCGCTGGACTCCGCGGATCCGCTCCGGCTGCCGCACATCGCCAGAATCCTGGCCCGCCTCGAATCCAGCTTCGGAAAGCTTTCCGGATGAGCGTCAGGTTCCCGGTGGCCGCCCGCACGGGAAAGCCACCGGGAACCTGAACAACAGCCGCCGGCGTCAGTCCCGCGTCTCGCGGATGAACCGCGCCAGCCTGCGCACGCCTTCCCGGATCTCGTCCTCGGCGAGCGAGCTGAAGCCGAGCCGGATGGTGTTCGTGCCGCCCTCGCCGAGATAGAACATGCTCATCGGAGCCCAGCCGACGCCGTAGTCCCGGGCAGACCGTTCCAGCGCCGCCAGGTCCGCTCGAAACGGGACGTGGACCAGCAGGAAGAAGCCGCCGCCGGGAACGTTCCAGCGCACCTGGTGCTCGTCCGCGCGGTCCGGCGGGAAATGCTCCGCCAGGCATTCCAAGGTGACGTCCAGGTGGCGGACGTACAGATCCGACAGCTCCCGGTTGGCCTCGCGCAGGCTGTATCCGGCCTCCGCGAGCAGGCCTCCGACGATCGCCTGTGCCACCCCGGACGTGTTCACCGAGAACATGCTCTTGATCGTGCTCAGCCGTTCGGCCAGCGGGCGGCTGGCGCCGTGGGCGTCGGTCACCGGCTGGTCGGCCACCAGGTAGCCGACCCGCGCTCCGGGGAACGCGGTCTTGGCGAACGAACCGAGGTAGAGCACCCGGCACTGGCTGTCGAGCGCTTTCAACGTCGGGATTTCCTCGCCCGCGCGGCCGAAGAGCCCGTACGGGTTGTCCTCCAGGATGAGCAGGTCCTCCTCGCCGGCCACTTCGAGCAGACGCCGGCGGGCGGCCAGCGGCATCGAGCAGCCGGAGGGGTTGGAGAAGTCCGCGGTCACGTAGCAGGCGACCGGTCTGCGGCCGGTGGCCCGCACCGCCCGCGCCGCCTCCGCCACCGCCTCCGGATCGAGGCCGTCGGGGCCTTCCGGCACCGGTTCCAGCGCGATGCCGAGAGTGCGCGCGGCGCCCGCGATCCCGATATAGCACGGAGAAATCGTGAGCAGGACGTCGTCGTCGCGGGCGAACAGGCCGCGCAGTGCGACCGCCATCGCCTCCTGGCAGCCATGCGTGACCAGGATGTCCTCGGGTTTGACGTGGATGTTCTCGTCCAACGCCAGGTTGCGGGCCACCGCGTCCCTGATCACGCCGCCGGTCGGGCCGTATTGGAAAATCGACTTCGTGATCCGGTCCTCCGGCACGCCCTTGTCGCGCATTTCCGCGACGTGCCGGTCCAGATAACGGTGCAGCTTGGCAACCTCGAAGAAGCCCTCGTAGGGTCGGCCTGAGGCGAACGACAAAGCCTTCGGGTACCGGAAGCCGGTCTCGCTCAGCACGCGCATCGAGTCCATCCACGGATCGGACGCGCTCGTGTGCAGCTGGGACAGTTCGAGGGTGACCGACTGGTCGATCTGCCGAGTCATGCTCTCCCCCTATGCCCCGACGGTGCTCTCGATGACGTGCAAGTACGTGTCGATGGGACGGACGTCGCGCACGTGCAGTCCGGCCTTCTCGATCAGCGCCGTGAAGGCGGCCGTGGTGCGCTTGCGACCGCCGACATTGAGCATCAGCAGCAGATCCATCGAGGTGCTGAACCCGCGGTGTTCCCCGTCCAGAAGGTTTTCGATCACGAAGACCCGCGCGCCCGGCTTCGCGGACGCCGCGATGTTCTCCAGCGTGCTGATCGTGCTCTCGTCGTCCCAGTCCAAAATGCTTTTCAGGATGTACGCGTCGGCCTCGATCGGCACCGCTTCACGGCAGTCGCCGGCGACCAGCCTGGCCCGGTCGGCGAACTCGCCGCCGGCGCGCAGTCGCGGGTCCGCGGTGTCCACTGCGCCCTGCCGGTCGAACAAGGTCCCGGTCACCCCGGGGTTGCGTTCCATCAGCGCGGCGAGCACCTGTCCGCGGCCGCCGCAGATGTCGGCCACGCTGTCCGTCTCCGTCAGGTCGAGGGTGTCGGCGATCGCCCGCACCGACAGGTTGCTCGACTGGATCATCGCCCGGTCCATGATCTCGGCCGACTCCGGCGCGTCCGCTCCGAGGTACTCGAAGAAACCCTTGTCGTGCAAGGCCGGGAAGACGCTCTTGCCCGATCTCACCGCCACCTCCAGGTGCGGCCACAACTCCCACGTCCACGGCTCGGTCCCCCACAGCACGATGTACTTCACGCTGTGCGGGTCCGCTTCCCGGAGCAGGAGCGACGAAGCGGTGTGGACGAATCGGCCGTCCTCGTGCTCGGCGAAGACACCGTGCCACGTCAGCGCACGCAGCAGCCTCTCGAGCGCGACGGGATCGGTGTCTGTCGCCGAGGCGAGTTCGGCCAGCGTGGCCGGCTCGTCGCCGAGCACGTCGGCGATGCCCAGTTTGGCCGCGGCGCGCACCGCGGCCGCCCGGCCGCCGCTGAGCGCGATCTCCCGCAGTCGTGTCGCCTCTGGCGGCACAGCGGAACGTCTATCGGTCATCCTGATCCCTTTCTGGTACCGGAACTCAGCGCTGATCGGCGACGAACGCGCTGGCCTTGTCCGTAATGTCGCGATCGGTCGCGGCCGCGTTGGCCATCACGACTTCGGTGGTCATGCCCATGAAATGGACGATGGTCTCGTGATTGGTCGAGCGCACCGCGTTCTCCGAACCGGTGCGGTAGTACAGATCGAGCGAAGTCGGCTTCGGAGCAAGGTCGGGCTCGCCCTCGACGCGCAGGGTTTCGATGATCGCCGGCACGTCGTACTCGAGTTCGACTCCCGCGCGCAGGTAGTACTCCTCGCCGCGCACCTCGACGACCGGCAGGTCGTCGAACGGCTTGCCGTCCCCGGGGTTCAAGCAGATCGGCTGGGTCAGCAGGTCGTAGCGGAACACGTCGTCGAGCACCGGCCGGGCTTCGCCGGGCAGGCCTGGGCTCACGCTCTCGCTCCACCAGCGCCGCAGCATCCGCTTGGCCTCGGGATCGATGTACAGGTAGCTGATCGCGGACACCAGATCGCCGGCGCCGCCGATCACGCTCTCCATGGCCGTGCGCAGCGGTTCGGCGGCCGGGTCGCCGGACCGCTCGATCCAGTCGCCGAGGCTGCGCAGCACCTGGGACTGGGACATCCCGGCCAATTCGCGCAAGCCGATCCAGATGAAGCGGAACACCGCCATCTCCGCGATCACCCGTGCCCAGAAAAGGAATCGCTGCATCTGCTGGTTCTGCTGGAACGTCACCGTCCGGTTGGCGAGCACGTACTCGAAGTCGTCGTTGTCGCCGCGGACCGAGATGATCCCGTACACCTCTTTTTTCTCGCTGTAATCGGTGTTCGGCAGCATCAGCATCGGGTAGCAGGCGATCCGCGACACCCGCTCGGCCAGCTTGTCGTAGCCCTTCATGAAGGAGTCGATGGTCTCGCCGGGCGCGCCCCAGATCAGCTCGGCGTAGCAGTCAAGGCCTTCTTTGCTCAGCCATTCGGCGAGATCTTCCCAGTCGTTGACCTTCATGTTCTTGCGGTTCATCAGGTCGAGCGTGCCTTCGTCCAGCGTCTGCAACGCGAGCGTGAACGAGCTTCGCATGCCGACCTGCTTCATTTTCCGCACGATCGAGTAGAACGTCTTCGACTTGTTCTTCGCCCACGATGTCTCCAGCGCCCGGGGGAATCCGTATTTCTCCCGGGTTTCGATCAGATCGTCGATGAACTGCTCGTCGGCCCGCAACAACCCGAAATTCGCGTCGCACAGCACGATGGTGTGCACCTGAAGTTTGGCGAAAAGCTCCAGCTCGGCTTTCAGGCGTTCCCGCGAGAACGCGCGAACCTTTTGCCCGACCGCGCCTCCCCAATAGCAGAACGCGCATTTGTACGGGCAGCCGCGGTTGGTTTCCATCAGTGCGACGTCGTACCGGAACCGGCCTTCGTCGTCGGTCATCTCGATCGCGCCGGTCAGATGCGGCGACGGGATCTCGTCGAGATCGCTGATCCGGTCCCGTCCCTCCGTCGTGACGAGCCTGCCGTCCGCGTCCCGGAAGGAGATCCCGGTGATGCCGCCGAGGGCGACCGGAGCGACCCCGTCGAGGTACGCGGTCAGCAGGTCGCGGAAGACGAACTCGCCCTCCCCGTTGACCACCACGTCGACCTCGGGGAACATCCGGAACACCCGCTGCGCCTGCTCGGCGACGTGGGTACCGCCGAAGATCACCCAGCCGTCCGGGTTGAGCTGTTTGAACGTCTCGGCCAGCGCGCCGAACGAACGGTAGTTCCAGCCGAGCACCGAGAAGGCCAGCACGTCGGGGACGGTGTCGGAGAAAAGCATGTTGGCCATCGCGGGCAACGTGGTCTGCCCGCGAAAGTTGTGAATGGTTATCTCCGCCTGCGAACGAATACGGTCGTCCGCAAGCGCGGTCGCCTTCACGTATCCGGAGGCAAGCGGCATGGATTCCAGCGGCATGTCCCAGACACCCTGCTGGATCAGGCAGACCGAGACTCTTCCGGCGGTTTGCGCACCGCGCTTCATTAAGGACCCCCGTCCAGAAACACATCATCCGAACTCGGGGTCGAGGCTAGGCAGGAGGACTAGAGAACGATTCGAGCGCGAATCGCGGCAGCGGCTCAGTCCATTCCCTCGCGGCCGGGCATCCAGAACGGCTTCGTCACGACCGACCGGCGGGGCCACCCGCGATCCTTCACGAAATGCTTCCGCGCCGCTTGCACAGTCCGCACCTCGCCCGCGACATAAGCGACTCCGGGCTCCGCGGGCAGATCGAGGTCGCCGACAGCGGCGACGAGAGCGGCTGACGCGGCCGCCGGCGCGCCGTCGCGGTACCGCCAGGTGATCCGCTCCCCCAACGGGAGCCGATCGTCCGGGTGATCCACTTCGAGCACGCCGAATACGCCGGAGCCTTCGGGCAGCGCGCGCAGCATCGGCCCGAAAGCGACCATCGCGGTCTCCTCGCCGACAAAGACGTGGTACGGCGCGGAATGCGGGACCAGCTTCCCTTCCGGTTTGCTGAACACGACTTCCTGACCCGGCCGGGCGGACCGGGACCAGCGTGCCCCCGGTCCGTTCCCGCTGTGGTCCAGCACGCACAGTTCCACCGTGTCGTCCCGGCGATCCCACAGCGAGTAGGTCCGGACCGGCCCCCGGCCCGGCTCCCCGACCCGTACGCCGACCTGCTGCCCGGGCGTCCAGGGCACATCGCGAAGTTCCGGCCCGCTGATCAGGATCCGGCGCATTCGCCGCGCGATCCGGTCCACCGATTCGACCCGGCCGCTGACGTATTTGCCCATCATTCCCCCAGCCATTCCCGCCGTCTGGTCGCGATGGCGGCCGAAACCGCCCGTTCGCAGCGTAGCGCGGTCCGGATCATCACCCGGCGAGGGTCAGCTTGCCGAATCCGGCCGGTGCGGAATCGACATCGCTGAGCATCGCCTGGTGCAGTTTCCGCAATTCGCTCGACGGTTCGAGGCCGACCTCGTCGATCAGTGTGGTGCGCAGCCGCTGGTACGCGCCGAGAGCCTCGGACCGGCGGCCGGATCGGTGCAAGGCGAGCATGAAATGCCCGTGCAGCGTCTCGTTGTAACGGTGTTCGGCGACGAGCGCCGCGAGTTCGCTCAGCACTTCACGATGATGCCCGGCCAGCAGTTCGCTCTCGATGCACTGCTCGTGGGTGACCAGCCTGGCCTCCTGGAGCCCGCGCACTCTCGGCTCGATCACCGGTCCGGCGGGCACGTCCACCAATGCGTGTCCCTGCCAGGTCTCCAGTGCGCCGCGGAACAGCTTGGCGGCGAGCGCGGCCTCCCCCGCCGCCATCGCCTGCCGTCCCCGCGCGGTCAGCTGAGTGAACACGTCGAGGTCCAGTTGGCTCGGCTTCAGGCGGAACAGGTAGCCGCCGCGCATGGTGACAAGCAAAGTACGGCCGACCACGCTCTGCGGGATGCCGAGCGCGCCGGCGAGAAACTTGCGCAGGTGCAGGATGTAGGTCTGCAAAGTGGTCAGCGCGCTGCGGGGCGGCTCCTGGTCCCACAGCTCGTGCATGAACTCGCTGATCGGCACCATCCGGTTGCTGTTCAACAGCAACAATGCCAGCACCTGTCTCGGCTTGAACGCGCCAGGCGAGTGCTCGACCCCGCCGATCCGCAGGTGCAACGGGCCGAGCACGGTCACCCGCAGGTCGGCGTCGTTGATCTCCATGGCCATTGCGCCCTCCCCAGTGTGGCTTGCCTCCAGTGCTGCCCACCGAAGCCGGTGGGGCTAGAGGCATGATCGGGGCGCGCTGATGACTCGCTGGTGCCTGCGGGCGAGCTGCTCGGCCCAGGGAGCACTGGTGCTCGTCAGCCGTGCGGAGGACACGGTTCACGACAGTTACGCCAGTTTTTCCAGACTGGCGACCACTTCCGCGGGCGCCGGCTGGTTCGCGATCTCTTTGCGCAGCCGCTCCGCGGCTTCCCGGTGGGCCGGATCTTCCAGCAACCGCGCCGTTTCCTGCCGGATCGTGACAGTACCATCCGCTCCTTCCGGTATGTCGCTTAACAGCAGATTCCGGCCGGCGCCGGTGGCCGCCACGCGGTCGCCGAGCAACGCGAAGTGCGGCGGCCGGGACATGATCAGCTGCGGGACGCCGTGCGCCGCCGCGGTCAGCGCGGTGCCGGCGCCACCATGGTGGATGACTGCCGAACAGCTCGGCATCAGCATGCCGAGCGGCACGGATGCCGCCGGGAAGACGTTGGGCGGCAAGTCGTCGAGCCGGTCCCGCAGTGCCGGGCTGACCGCGGCCACCACCTCGACGTCGAGCTCCGCGAGCGCGTCGACGGTGCGCCGCACCAGATCCAGCAGGGCCGTGCCCTGCTTCTCGAAACTGCCGCCCCAGGTCGCGCACACCCGGGGTTTCGCGGGCGGCTCGCGCAGCCACTCCGGCAGGACACCGCGCCCGTTGTACGGGATGTTGCGCATGGGCAGCACGACGGAATCGGCCGGGTACGGGTATTGCACGCTCGGCGGGCACGGGTCGATCCACGCGTCCGGCTCGGTGCGCGGTTCGACCCCGTACTTGTGGAACAGGTCCAGGTACTGCGGAACGGCTTCGACGCCGTAGCAGCTCTCGATCCGCATCATTCCGGGCATGCCGAGCAAATAGCGCGCGCTCGGCGCGTTGAGCACCGCCGCGGCGACCGCTCCGGCGAACTGGTCGCTGTCGTACACGATCAGATCGGGCTGCCAGCTCCGTCCGAACTCGATCAGGTCGCCGAGCATCGCGTCGCTGATCGCGGCGGCCCGTCCGCTCATTTTGGCGAAATAGCCTTGCTGCGTGGCATTCAGCCGGTCCGGGAACCGCGGCCAGTCCGGCGCCCACACCTCACGCTCGATCTCGTCCTCGTGTGTTTTGCCCGGCGGCGGCGCCATTCCGGCGGCCTTGGTGATCGCCGCCGCCTGGCCGTCCGGGCCGATCGGGACGGCCGGCAGGCCGGACTCCACGACGGTGTCGACGAGCGCGGGCATGCTCGCCATCCGCACCTCGTGACCGGCCAATGCGAACGCCCAGCCGAGCGGGACGATCGGCAAGTAATGCGATCCCCACGGGAACATCGTGAACAGCACACGCATGAGGCCTACTGTCGTGCGCCGGACTCGACATTCGATGGAACCGGGGTGGAAGAATACCTCGGCGAGCGCGTCGCGAGCAGTTCTCGAGGCTGGGCGCTCAGCCTGCCACGAATGAAGGGAATCGTGCTGGCGACCGGGCGCGGAACGCGCCTGCACCCGATCACCCTCGCCGTTTCCAAGCACCTGCTTCCGGTGCACGACAAGCCGCTGATCTATTATCCGCTCTCCGTTCTGATGCTGGCGGGAATCGACGAGATCCTGCTGATCAGCACACCCGCGGACCTCCCCCGATTCCGTGCGCTGCTCGGCGACGGCAGCCGCTTCGGCATCGAAATCGGCTATGCCGCGCAACCGGAGCCGGGCGGCACGGCCGCCGCGTTCGTTCTCGGGGCCGACCACATCGGATCAGATTCCGTCGCGCTGATACTGGGCGACAACATCTTCCACGGTCCCGGGCTGGGCGGGTTGCTCCGCGCACAGGCATCCGACGTGAACGGATGCGTGCTGTTCCGGCACCCGGCCGGCGATCCGCGACGGCATGGAACCGGCGACGCCGACGACACCGGGAAACTGGTCGCGCTCGAAGAGAAGCCGCCTGGGCCCCGGTCCGGCCGGGCAGTCACCGGGCTTTACCTCTACGACAACGACGTGGTCGACATCGCCAAGAACCTGCGTCCGCCGCCGTTCGGCGAACTGGAGATCGCCGAGGTCAACCGGACGTACCTGGCGCGCGGCCGAGCCGCCCTCGTCGACCTCGGCCGCGGATTCGCCTGGCTGGACGCGGGCACCCCGGACTCGCTGCTGGAAGCAGGCCGGTACGTACGGATCCTCGAACACCGGCAGGGCATCCGGATCGCGTGCCTGGAGGAGATCGCGCTGCGGATGGGATTCATCGACGCGGACGCGTGCCATCGGCTCGGACGGAAGCTGGCGAACTCCGGATACGGCCGCTACGTGATGGACGTCGCCCGCGTCTTCGCTTGAACGCCGGCTCGCAGCCGTGCGGACCACGCGACGCAATCCTCGTACGCGGGAAGCAATCCGGCGTCGATCGCCTCTTTGAGGCTCGGCGAACCGGCGTCCTTTTCGGACACGACGGGATTGTCGACAAGTCCGCCGCCCGGCAGCCGCCAAGGCAGAGCGAGATCGGAATCGAACGGGTTGACGTCCAGCTGCGTTCCCGGCACGAACTCGGTCGAGCACAGGTATCCGACGCACGTGTCGTCGGCGAGTGCGACGAACGCGTGGCCGAGGCCGTCCGCGAGATACACCGACCGGCCGGATTCCGCGTCCAGCACGGTCGAATCGGAGACGCCGAAGGTGGGCGAGCCCAGACGCAAGTCGACCACGACGTCGAGCAGCGCTCCTCGATGGCACGTCACCACCTTCTCCTGGCCGGGCGGGAGAAGCGTGCCGTGGATGCCGCGCAGGACGTTCCGGCGAGACACCGAGTAGTTGATCTGGGCAGGGCGGAACGAATGGCCGATCGCCTCGGCGAACTCGCTGGTGCGGTAGGCCTCGTAGAAGCGGCCTCGGTCGTCCCGGAGCGAGTCCGGCTCGATCGAGTAAGCGCCGGGAACCGCGAGCGGGCGGAATCTCATGCGCGGCACCGTAATCCCGGCCGGTAGAGGCCCGGTCGAGCTCGCCGGCGCGGCGCTGTCGACCAGCGCTCGAGGAGACTTCCAGCCGCTGCCGACAGGATCCGGCGCAGGGAGGTGACCGCCCATGACCGACGACAAGGCCCGGATCCTGGAGCGGGTCCGCAAGTACCACCAGGAAACCGTCAGGCACGGGTTCGTCCCGGGGGTCACCCCCGTGCTGTCGTCCGGCGCCTCGCTGAACGAGGAGGACCGGGTCGCCCTGGTCGAGGCCGCGCTGGACCTGCGGATCGCGGCCGGGGTCAGCGCGCGCCGCTTCGAGCGCGAGTTCGCCAGGCATTTCGGGCTGCGCAAGGCCCATCTGGTCAACTCCGGCTCGTCGGCGAACCTGCTGGCGTTGTCCGCGCTGACTTCGCCGGAGCTCGAGGATGCCCGCCTGCGCCCCGGCGACGAGGTGATCACCGTCGCGGCCGGCTTTCCGACCACGGTGAACCCGATCATCCAGAATCGGCTCGTCCCGGTGTTCGTGGACGTCGAACTCGGCACCTACAACACCACTCCGGAGCGGATCGCCGAGGCCATCGGCCCGCGCACCCGGGCGATCATGGCCGCGCACGCGCTGGGCAACCCGTACGCGGTCGCCGAAATCGCCGAAATCGCCGCTCAGCACGAACTCTTCCTCGTCGAGGACAACTGTGACGCGGTCGGCTCTACCTACCAAGGAAAACTGACCGGCACCTTCGGCGACCTGGCCACGGTCAGTTTCTACCCCGCGCACCACATCACCATGGGCGAGGGCGGCTGCGTTCTCACCGCGGACCTCGGGCTGGCCAGGATCGTGGAGCAATTGCGGGACTGGGGCAGGGACTGCTGGTGCGAGCCGGGCGAGGACAACACCTGTTTCAAGCGGTTCGACTATCAGCTGGGCAGTCTGCCCCGCGGTTACGACCACAAATACATTTTCTCGCACGTCGGCTACAACCTGAAAGCCACCGACCTGCAAGCGGCGCTCGGCCTGAGCCAGCTCGCCCGGGTCGGCGATTTCGGGTCGGCACGACGGCGCAACTGGCGGCAGCTGCGGGAAGGCCTCGACGGCGTTCCGGGGCTGCTGCTGCCGAGCCCCACGCCCGGCTCCGATCCGAGCTGGTTCGGGTTCGTGCTCACGGTGACGCCGGACGCCCCGTTCACCATGCGCGCGCTCGTCGATTTCCTCGAATCGCGAAAGATCGGCACCCGCAGGTTCTTCGGCGGCAATCTCACCAGGCACCCGGCCTACGCGGACGTCGAATACCGGGTTTCCGGCAGTCTGGCCAATTCAGACATTCTCACCGAGCACACCTTCTGGATCGGGGTGTACCCGGAGATCACCGCGGAGATGGTCGACTACGTGGTGGCCTCCATTCGAGAATTCGTTCTCGCGGCAGGGCGGGGGTAGACGGTGTCCATTGTCGGTACTGCGCGCAACAGCGTACTCACGCCGGCCTCGAGCGAGGTGTCCCGCCGGTTCAGCGAATCGGCCGCGACCGGCGACAACCGGTTGATGCCGACGCCGCAGTTCCACGAGTGGTTCACCGAACGCAGGCTGAGCAACGATTATCTGGTCGAGCACGTGCCGTTCGACCGGATGGCAGGCTGGCGGTTCGAGCCGGACACCCGCGATCTCGTGCATGAAAGCGGCCGGTTCTACTCGGTGCGGGGACTGGAGGTGCGCACCGACCACCGCGAGGCGGCCGCGTGGAGCCAGCCGATCATCGTGCAACCGGAGATCGGCATCCTCGGCATACTGGTCAAGCAGTTCGACGGCGTGCTGCACTGCCTGATGCAGGCCAAGATGGAGCCGGGCAACGTCAATACGATGCAATTGTCCCCGACAATCCAAGCGACCCACAGCAATTACACGAGAGTGCACAAGGGAAACGCGATCCCGTACCTCGAGCACTTCGTGGCGCCTCGCAGAGGGCGCGTTCTCGCGGACGCGCTGCAATCCGAACAGGGCGCGTGGTTTCTGCGAAAACGCAACCGCAACATGGTCGTCGAGACGACCGAGGACATTCCGCCGCACGAAGACTTCTGCTGGCTGACCGTCGCGCAACTGCATGAACTGCTGCGCTTCGACAACCTGGTGAACATGGACGCGCGCACCGTGCTGGCGGGCTTTCCGTTCGCAGCGCCGGTCGATCGCCCGTCCGTCCTCGGCGAGGACTCGTTCCGGGGAGCGCTGACCCGGTCGCTGGCCGAGGAACACGGCGCGCTGCACGACACGGTGAACCTTCTCAGCTGGTTTACCGAACTGAAGTCCCGCCACAGCCTGCGGCAGCGGATCGTGCCGCTGGCCGGACTGAAGGACTGGCGCCGCACCGCCGATCGGATTTTCCACGAGCGGGACAAGTACTTCAGCGTGATCGGCGTCGACGTGCACGCGAGCAACCGGGAGGTCACCCGGTGGAGCCAGCCGCTGCTGGCGCCGCGCAGCATGGGCCTGCTCGCGTTCGTGACCAAGCGGATCGAGGGTGTGCTGCACATCCTGATCCAGGCCCGTACCGAGGCGGGCACTCAGGACGTGGTCGAGATGGCGCCGACCGTGCATTGCGCGCCGGAGAACTTCAGCCGTTCGCGAGACGACCCGCGGCCCGCCTTCCTCGATTACGTGGAATCCGCGCCGAGATCACAGATCCGGCACGATGTCGTGCACTCCGAGGAAGGCGGCCGCTTCTATCACGCGCAGAACCGGTACCTGGTGATCGAAGCGGACGACAGCTTCCCGATCGAGACGCCGGACGACTTCGTGTGGATGACAGCGCGCCAGGTGACCAACCTGATCCAGTACGGCAGCCACTTCAACGTCGAGGCCCGCAGCCTGCTGGCTTGCCTCCACACCCTGTGGTGAGCGGGATGGACGCGGCGATCCGGCTCGGCGTGCTCGGCTGCGCCGACGTCGCGGGCCGGAAAGTACTGCCCGCGCTGGCCTCGGTCAGCGAAGTGCGGCTGGTGGCGACGGCCAGCCGGACGACGGCCAAGGCCGAGGCGTTCGCGGCGAAATTCGGCTGCGAGCCGGTGACCGGCTACCAAGAGCTGCTCGACCGGTCCGATGTGGACGCGGTCTATCTGCCGCTGCCCTCCGGCCTGCACGCCGAATGGATCGAAAAGGCTTTGCTGGCGGGCAAACACGTGCTCGCCGAGAAGCCGCTTACCACGAGCCACGCGGAAACCGTGCGGCTGACCAGGCTCGCGGACTCGGCGGGTCTGGCGCTGCTGGAGAACTACATGTTCCCGCAGCATCGCCAGCACGACAGGGTGAAACAGCTGGTCTCGGACGGAGCGATCGGGGATGTTCGCGCCTTGTCCGCCTCGTTCACCATTCCGGCGCGCGCTCCCGGCGACATCCGGTGGCGGCCGGAACTGGGCGGCGGCGCGCTGCTCGACACCGGCGGCTACCCGATCCGCGCGGCCCAGCTGCTGCTCGGCGCGGATCTCGCGGTGCTCGGCGCGAGCCTGGCCCAAGACCGGCCGACAGGCGTGGATCTCGACGGCAGCGCGTTGCTGCGGCACGGGAACGGCGCCACCGCACAGCTCACGTTCGGCATCGCGCACGGGTACACGTGTGCCTACGCATTGCTCGGCAGTACCGGACGGATCACCGTGGACCGGGCTTTCACCCCACCGGCCGGCTTCCCGCCGAAGGTGGTGCTGGAACGCCGGAGCGGTGTCGAACAAGTCGAACTGCCCGCCGAAGACCAATGCGCAAAGACGATCAGGATGTTCGCCGCCGCTGTCCGGAACGGTCGAGGTACGCCCGCGGCGACCAAAGCCATGGTGCGGCAGGCGTATCTCGTCGACGAGATCCGAAGGACGGCGGTATGACCACCGCGATGGTGCTCGGCGGCAGCGGATTCCTGGGCAGGCACCTGTGCACGGCGTTCGCCGCGGACGGGTGGAACACGGTCTGCGTGTCCCGTCGGCCCGATCCGGTGGCGGGCGCCCGGACCGTCTCGATGGATCTGGCCGAGGTCCGGGCGGACGCGCTCGCCGGCTTCTTCGAGCGGGAACAGCCGGACGTCGTGGTGAACGCGGCCGGAGCGGTCTGGCGGGTGGACGACGGCCGCCTCGAGCTGTCCAATGTGGTGCTGGTGAAGCGATTGACGGCCGCCCTCGCCGCCTCGGACCGGAAGCCTCGATTGCTGCAGCTCGGAACGGTGCACGAGTACGGGCTGGCGGCCGCGCGCACCAAGTTCACCGAGAAGTCGCCGTCGAGGCCCGTGACCGAATACGGCCGTACCAAGGCGCGCGCGACGGAGATCGTTTTGTCCGCGAGCCTCGACGCGGTGGTGCTGCGCGTCGGAAACGTCGCGGGCCCGGGGACGCCGGAAGGAAGTCTGCTGGGCAACGTCGCGGCGAGCCTGGCCTCCAGCGCCGCGAGCGGCGCGCCCGCGGAACTGGAACTGCCGCCGCCCACGGTCTGGCGCGATTATGTCGACGTCCGGGACGTCGTCCGCGCGGTGCTCGCCGCGGCCGCCGCGCCGGCAGGCGGGCGAATCATCAACGTCAGCCGCGGACAGGCGGTCCGCGTCCGTGAACTGGTCGCCCACCTCGTGGCTGTCAGCGGGGCACCGGCGCGGATCGTCGGGCAGCCGGCGACGCGGCGGGAAACCTGGCAGGAAGCCGACATCACCGCGGCACGCGAACTGCTGGGCTGGCAGCCGAGGCACGATCTCGCGGACTCGATCCGCACCTTGTGGGCCGTGCTCCACCGCGGTTCGAGCAGCCGCCAAGAAGCCTCGGCCAAGGTACGAGGGTGACCGGGGAAGACTTCGCGACGGAAAGGCCGGCGGCGACGCGCGGACGGGCGCTGCTCGATCTCGTGCGGGCAGAGACCGCGGAGGTGCTGCGCCGGATGGCGCCGGAGGGGCCGCCGGTGACGATCGGCGACCGGCGGCCGTTCCGGGAGCTGGGAATCGACTCGCTGGCCGCGGTCGCGCTGCACACCAGGCTGGCAGCCGCGACCGGCGCGGCGTTGCCGGTGACGATGGTGTTCGACTATCCGAACCCGGCTGAACTCGCGGATTTCATCCGGTCCCGGCTGACCGCCGATTCCGCGGAGGAACCGGAGCCGGTCACCGCGAGCGCCCAGGACGAGCCGATCGCCATCACCGGGATCGGGTGCCGGTACCCGGGCGGTGCGACGACGCCGGAGGACCTGTGGAGGCTGGTCGCCGAAGGCAGGGACGTGGTGTCCGGATTCCCCGCCGACCGGGGCTGGGACCTGGCCGGCCTGTTCGACCCGGATCCGGCCAAGCCGGGCACCAGTTATGTGCGGTCCGGCGGGTTTCTGCCGGACGCCGCGGAGTTCGACCCGGAGTTCTTCGGAATCGGCCCGCGTGAGGCGCTGGCGATGGACCCGCAGCAGCGGCTTGTGCTGTCCGCGTGCTGGGAGGCGTTGGAGCGGGCGGGGATCGCTCCGGACGCCTTGCGCGGCACTCCAGCCGGTGTGTTCATCGGCGCGGAGCCTCAGGAGTACGGACCACGCCTGCACGAGGCTCCGGAGGGACTGGACGGCTACCTGCTGACCGGCGTCGCGCACAGCGTGGTTTCCGGCCGGGTCGCTTACGTACTGGGTCTGGAAGGCCCCACGCTCACCGTCGACACCGCGTGCTCCGGCTCCCTGGTAGCCCTGCACCTGGCTGTGCGCGCCCTGCGGCAGGGCGAGTGTTCGCTCGCGCTGGCCGGCGGGGTCGCCGTGATGGCTTCACCGGGTGCGTTCACCGCTTTCAGCCGGCAGCGCGGGCTGGCTCCGGACGGACGGGTCAAGGCGTTCGCCGCGGCGGCGGACGGCACCGGTTGGGGCGAAGGAGCCGGTGTTTTCGTGCTGGAGCGTCTGTCCGACGCTCTCCGCGACAAGCATCCGGTTCTCGGGCTGGTGCGAGGTACGGCGATCAACCAGGACGGCGCGTCCAACGGGCTGACCGCGCCGAACGGCCCGTCTCAACAGCGGGTCATCCGTCAAGCGCTGGCTGACGCGGGTCTCGCCGCGCGGGACGTCGACGTGGTGGAAGCGCACGGCACCGGTACGGCGCTGGGCGATCCGATCGAGGCGCAGGCGTTGCTGGCGGCGTACGGCCAGGATCGCGACCAGCCGCTGTGGCTGGGCTCGGTGAAGTCGAACATCGGGCACGCACAGGCCGCCGCGGGCTCGGCCGGCGTGATCAAGATGATCATGGCGATGCGGCACGGCGTCGTGCCGAGGACGTTGCACGTCGACGAACCCACGCCCAAGGTGGATTGGTCGTCCGGCGCGGTGAAGCTGGCGACCGAGGAGCAGGCGTGGCCGGAGACCGGACACCCTCGACGCGCGGGTATCTCGTCGTTCGGCGTCAGCGGCACCAACGCGCACGTGATCATCGAGGAACCTCCGCCCGCTCGTCCCCTGGCGGAGCGGCCCGACCTGCCCGCAGTGCTTCTGCCGGTATTGCTGTCGGCGCAAGGCGAACCTGCTTTGCGTGCGCAGGCGAAGCGCCTTCTGTCCGTCGCAGAGAACAGCGAAGTGCTGGACCTGGCTTACTCGACAGCGACCAGCCGGGCGGCGCTGACCGATCGCGCAGTCGTGCTGGCTTCCGGCCGCACGGATCTGCGCCACGGTTTGGATGCTCTCGCTGACGGACGGACAGCGCCAGGCCTCGTGCGCGGTTCGGCTCTGCCCGGAGGCCTGGTTTTTGTGTTTTCGGGTCAGGGTTCGCAGCGGGTGGGGATGGGCCGGGAACTGGCCGGAAGGTTCCCGGTGTTCGCCGACGCGTTCTCCGAGACGGCGGCCTTGTTCGATCCCCACCTCGACCGGTCCTTGTCCTTGCTCGACGCGGTCTGGGGACACGACCCCGCGGCCCTCGACCACACCACCTATGGGCAAGCCGCCCTCTTCACCCTCGAAACCGCCCTCTTCCGGCTCTTCGAGTCCTGGGGCGTGCGCCCCGACTACCTCACCGGACACTCCCTCGGCGAAATCACCGCCGCCCACGCCGCCGGCATCCTGTCATTGGACGACGCCGTCCTCCTCGTCGCCACCCGCGCCCGACTCATGCACCACCTCCCCCCCGACGGAACCATGGCCGCCATCCCCGCCACCGAACACCAAATCCAACCCCTCCTCGACCACCACACCGCCATCGCCGCCCACAACACCCCCCACAACCTCGTCGTCTCCGGACCCCGCCCCACCATCACCCGCATCCTCGCCGCACACGGCGGCACCCTCCTCAAAACCGCCCACGCCTTCCACTCCCCCCTCATGGACCCCCTCCTCCCCGACCTCCACCGCACCGCCAGAACCCTCGCCTACCACCCACCGACCATCCCCGTCGTCTCCACCCTCACCGGCACCCTCGCCGACCACGACATCTGCACCCCCGAACACTGGACACGCCACACCCGCCACACCGTCCGCTACACCGACGCCATCCGCACCCTCCACACCCACGGCGCCACCACCTACCTCGAAATCGGACCCGACACCACCCTCACCACCCTCACCCCCCACAACCTCCCCACCACCAACACCAGCAACCACGCCTTCATCCCCGCACTCCGACCCCACACCCCCGAAACCCGCACCACCGCCACCGCCCTCGCCCGCCTCCACACCACAGGCACCCCCATCAACTGGAACACCTACTTCACCCACACCCACACCACCCCACTCCCCACCTACCCCTTCCAACGACGCCGCTACTGGCCGGAGCCCGCGCCCCCTTCACTGAAGGCCGACGGGATCGGCCAGCGCACGATCGAGCATCCGCTCATCGGCGCCGTCGTGGAATCGCCGGACTCCGGGCGAGTGACCCTGACCGGCCGGATTTCGGCGGAATTCCACTCCTGGCTTTCCGAGCACGTGGTAGTGAATTCGACGCTGGTGCCGGGGACCGCATTCGTCGAATTGGCAATCCTCGCCGGCGACGAGGTCGGCTGTCCCGTCGTCAAGGAACTGACGCTGGAAGCACCATTGGCGCTGCCGGAACACGGCAGCGTCGCGCTCCAAGCCGTAGTCGACACCGCGGAGGGCGGTTCGCGGCAATTCGCCGTCTATTCGCAGCCGGACAGCACATCGGGTTGGACGCGTCATGCGAGCGGAGTGCTTGAAGCTTCCGTCGACACGGCGCCCGTCGATCTGAAGGACTGGCCGCCTCCGGATTCCGTGCGGGTCGACACCAGCGAGTTGTACGACGATTTAGCCGCGCAGGGCTACGAATACGGCCCGATTTTCCGTGGCGTTCGATCAGTCTGGCGGCGCGGCGACGAAATCTTCGCGGACGTCGCGCTGCCGGAGAATACGGATCCGGGAGCGTTCTCTTTGCATCCAGCTCTGCTGGACGCGGCATTGCACGCTTCCGACCCGATCGACGACGGGCAGGCGTGGCTCCCGTTCGCTTGGCGAGACGTGGTTGTGCACACGACGGCCGCGACCAGGCTGCGGGTACGCATTCAGTCAACCGGACGGGACGAGATCTCGCTGGCGCTCGCCGACCAGACCGGCGCCCCGGTCGCGACAGTCGGATCGATGGTCTCCAGGCCGATCACCGCCAAGCAGCTCGGTACCGGCCGTCGGCCCGCACCTCTGTATCGGGTGGATCAGGTCCCGCTGAGTTCGTCGGCGTCCTCCCCGGCGAATGTTGTTGTCGCCGGGCCTGACGATTTGGATCTGCGCACGGCTCTGGCCGTTCCGGCGTACTTCGGCCTCAGTGAAATCCCGGGTGCGCCGGATGCCGTGGCGGTCTCGCTCGTTAATCGAGGCGGCGACGTTCCTGCCGCTGTTCACGCGGTGACCGCTGAAACGCTGCGGTTGGTGCGAGAGTGGCTCGGCGAGTCGAGGTTCGCGTCGTCGCGGCTGGTTGTGGTGACCCGTGGTGCGGGTGATCCGGTGCTCGCGTCGGCACGAGGGCTGCTGCGGGCCGCGGCCGCGGAGAACCCCGGCCGCGTGGCGTTGGTCGATGTCGACGAGATCGGACCGGAGCTGGCCGTGGCGTTGGCTTCGGACGAGCCTGAACTCACGGTTCGCGGCGGTGCGGTCCTCGCGCCCCGGCTTGCCGAGGTCGCCGCCTCCGACCGGGAATTCTCGTGGGCATCGCCGGTGTTGGTCACCGGCGGCACCGGAGGTTTGGGCGCGGCGGTCGCCCGGCATCTGGTGGTCCGGCACGGGGTCCGGGAATTGGTGCTGACAAGCCGGCGCGGGGCTCACGCGCCGGGTGCGTCCTCCCTGGTCGCCGAATTGACGGAGTTGGGCGCCGAGGTTCATGTCGTGGCTTGCGATGTCGGAGATCGGGCGGCAGTGCGCGCTTTGCTGGCCGAACGTCCGGTGAGCGCGGTAGTGCATGCTGCCGGTGTTCTGGACGACGGCGTCGTGACCGCGTTGACCCCGCAGCGGCTTGGCACTGTGTTGCGCCCCAAGGCGGACGGGGCTTGGCACCTGCACGAGTTGACCCAGAACATGGACCTTTCGGCGTTTGTGCTCTTCTCGTCCGCGGCGGGCACAGTGGATGGCGCGGGGCAGGGAAACTACGCCGCTGCCAACTCTTTCCTCGACGCGCTGGCCGAGCATCGACGGGCTTCCGGGCTTCCAGCGACGTCGCTGGCCTGGGGGCTGTGGGCCGAAGGCATGGGGACCCGGCTGGATCCGGTCCAGGCCTCGCGCGCTGGCTTTCCCGCGTTGGCTGTTCCGGACGGGCTCGCCTTGTTCGACGCGGCCTTGGCGGTCGCCGATCCGGTGCTGGTGCCGATTCGGCTGGACGTCGCCGCTCTGCGCCGCGGGCCGGTTCCGGCCGTGCTGCGCGGGTTGGTGCGTCCGCCCTCGCGACGGAATGTTCCCGTCGATCCTGATTTGTCCGCGCGCCTCGCGGGCAGGTCCGACGCCGAGCGCCGGCGTGCGTTGCTGGATCTTGTGCGCACTCAGGTTGCCGCGGTGCTCGGCCACGACACCGCGCGAGACGTCGAGCCCGAGCGCGGTTTGCTCGACATGGGGGTTGATTCGCTGGCCGCGCTCGAACTCCGCAATCGGCTGGAGGCTGCCGCCGGTGTCCGGCTCTCGGCCACTCTGGTCTTCGATCATCCGACCGCGGCCGCTGTCGCCGAGCACCTTCGCGCGGAACTCGGCGGCGGCTCGGCGGCCAGCGCAGTGGACGCTGAAATCGGGAAGCTCGAGACAACCTTGGCCTCAGCCACCTTCGGCGAGGGCGACCGAGAACGGATCACCGCCCGGCTGCGGGCTATGACGCTGAAACTTCTTCCGTCCGGCGATTCCGGTTCCGGTGATCACGCACGCGAGGTGGCAGCGGCTTCCGTCACCGAGTTGTTCGACATCCTCGACGGGCAACTCGGGATTTCTTCCCCGGACTCGCCCTGAACCGGCAATGCCGCGAGGGAAGGGATCGCATGATCCAGTTGCCGCACCGCAACCGCCGCCGGCCGCGACCCTCCGTCTTCCTTCTCGATCCGGTCGGCTGCGCCTATCGCGGGAGCGGTTACAGCAGCGTTCCCAACGGCCCCAGGTCGAGGTTCAGATCCGCCGCCGCGAGCCCGTACCGGTCGCGGAGTTCGGTCAGCCGTTGTTCGAGCAGCATCAGGGTCAGGCCGAGGCGTTCCTCCTGGTCCTCGGTCAGTCCGCCTTCCTCGACGCGGCGCAGGGCCTGGCGTTCCATCAGCTGCCGGAGCAGTTCGACGACGGTCAGGACCAATTTCATCAGGTCGCGTTCCACCGAATCGGCATCCGTCTCGAGCCTGGTGGCTGCTCCGAGGAGTTCCTCGGCCTCGTTCATCGTCGCTCCTTTCACCACGGCACCGGACGACCTTCGCGGACCGAGGTGATCAACGCGCGCAAGGAAATGTGCACCAGGTCGACCTCGGCGACTGACAGCACCAGGTCGCCGGTGAGCACCACGCCGCCGGCGAGCAGGCGGTCCAGCAGGTCGACCAGTGCGAGCCGGTCGGGGTGCTCCACCGCGGCGCTCACGAGATCCCCGCGAACGAGTACGGGGCCCACGGGCCGGTCACCTCGACGGCGATTCCGGCTTCCGCCGGTTGCCGCAGTTGCTCGATCCGGGCGAGAAAGCGGTCCCGGGAGGTTTCGGGGACCAGACAGGCGAGGTTGAGGATGTTGCGGTCCGCGCGGCCGGTCAGGGCGGGATCTTGGGTGCGGTGCCGGTGAATTTCCGCGGACAACTGCATAAGCTCTCGTTCGATGCGCTCGGCGACCACGATTGCTTCGTCAGTACCGGCGTCCCGTGCCTTGCGTTGGCGAAGTCGTTGCCGCAAATAGGAACGGCCGTCGGCGGGTTCCTCCTCTTCGGGAGCGTTGCGGAGCGCGGCGAAGACTTTGACGCCCCATTCGGCATGATTCCGGACCCGGCGCAACGCTTCGATAAATTGCGCGGAATGCTCGGCTAGCATTTCTCGTACCCGGTGCTCGTCCCGATAGATCGTCGCCATCCGCAGCGGCAGCACGCCGGTCCGACGGCTCGCCTCGTCCACGACGGCGTGATGCGCGCGGGCGATTTCTTCCAGCCAGGGAAGATGTTCCAGGTTGGCCTGCAGGACGGTGTCGTCGAACTCCTCGTCCGGGACTGGGCTGACCAGCGCGGTCAGCCCAGCCGCGGAAAGGGCGGAAACCGGGTAGGCCCGGAGCCCGGTCACGCCCTTGGCCGGGTTTTCCGGCGCGAATTCGGCGACCGCGTAGCAATACCAGCTCACTGTTCGGCTCGCTCTCCCCGCGCGAGTTCGAGTTGCGCGCGCAGTCGTTCGTTCTCCTCGACCAGATTGTCCCGCCGCGAGCCCGACGACAGCGACGGATCGTGCTCCCACCAGTCGATGCCCATTTCCTTGGCCCGGTCGACCGACGCGACCAGCAGCCGGATCTTGATCGTCAGCAGCTCGATGTCGAGCAGGTTGACCTGGATGTCCCCGGCGATCACGATTCCCTTGTCCAGCACCCGTTCCAGGATGTCGGCGAGGTTCGCGCCGCCGGAACCCGCGCGGGACACGCCGAGCGGCCTCCCGGCGGACAGGCTGGACTCGCTCATCTTGCTGCCTCCTCGTCACCGTGCCGAGACTGTCCGGCGGCCGCGGGGCCGGTCTTCCTCGGGTTCGTCTTCGTCGACGTCCTCGTCTTCCTCTTCGACGTCATCGACCTCGTCGGGTTCGGGTTCTTCCGGCTCGTCCTCGTCGAACTCCTCGTCCTCGGGCTCGCCGCCGGTGTCCTCCTCCTCGCGCGGTTCGTCCTCGTCCTCGCGCACCTGCTCCGGAGAGCGCACGACCTCGCCGTCGCGGATCTCGCCGCGCCAGCCGTCTCCCGACGCCTGCCCGGCCATCGTGATGAACCGGCGGAAGTGCTTGAGATCCAGCCGCGCCCGGCGGCCCTGCGCGCGCCAGATGTTGCCGGTCTTCTCGAACAGACCGGACGGGTAGTACTCGATGACCAGCAGGACCTTCGTCAGGCTCGGGGCGAGTTCGTGAAAAGTCACCACGCCCTTGATCGAACCCTTGGCCCCTTCGGTGGTCCACGCGATCCGTTCATCGGGAATCTGTTCGGTGACGGTGGCCTTCATCGACCGATTCGACCAGAAAATCTTGAAGCGCCACTGCGAAGTGGTGTCGCCGGTCTGCTCGGCGCCGGTGACGCCCTTGGTGAAGCTGCTGAACTTCTGGTACTCCGTCCACTGGTCGTACGCCTCGCGGACCGGCACGCCGACGTCGATGTCCTCGATGATGTTGATGACCTTCTTGCCGCCGGACCCTCCCCCGCGTTTGCCGAAGAGACCCGACACGGAGTTCTTCACCGCCTTGCCGCCGGCCTCGACCATCGACCTGACCGGCGATTTCCCTTCGGCGATTTTCTCGCCGACGCTGAACAATCCCTTCAGCGAGCCGTTTCCTCCGGCATCGGCAAGCCGACGGGACGCCTCGCCCAGTTTGCTGCCCGCCGAGGACATCACCTGCTCGGCCTTCGCCTGTGCGTACTCCTCTCCGGCGTGCAGCAGTTGTTCTGTCGCGGGATTGCGCGAAGCCAGTTCCCGAAGCTTCGCCAGGGGTCCGATTTCGTCGTTGCCAGAACGGGATTCAGCCACGGTTCACCCCCGAACTCTTCTGCGCCCGACTGTTCGACGGCGCCCGCTTCCGCGGTGCCGATCCGCCGGACGTCTTGCGCGCGGGTTTGCGCTCCCCCTGAGCCGAACTGCGCGGTTTCGCGGTGCGTTTGCGGGGCCGCGTATCGCTGTCCTCGCCGTCGTCCGGCTCCCCATCAGGCGAATCCTGGCTGCTGCCAAGAGGAAGCCCGGCGGCCTTGTCCCGGAGGTTCTCGGTGTGCCCCTGCAACGAACCGGCCAGCCGCCCGGCCTGATGCGCCAGGATGTCCGCGGCCAGGGTCTTGCCCGCACCCACCACCTCGTCCCGCACCTGATCCCGCACCCCGGCCAGTTCCGGCGACGAAGCCAATTCGTGCGTGAGGTCCGAGAGCAGCTTCTTCGGGTCGAGATTCAGTTTCCTCCCGACGAGCCACGCGCCCATGGTGATGGCCAGCTTGGCTTTTTTCCTTCTCCCGAGCACGTAACCGCCGACCACGGCGGCCGCGACCTTCATTCCCGGTGTCATCTGTTCGCTCCGTTCATCCGGCAACCCCCCGGTCGAATTCTTCGAGCAGATCGAGTATTTCGTCTTCCCCGCGGTCGAACTCCTCCTCGCTGATGCGGCCCGCCACCAGATCTCCCTCCAGGGAAACCAGTTCCCGCCGCAACTGTGCGATTTTCTCGTGCTCAGCGGCATCGACGACCTGCTCCGTCACCCAGGCGGCTGCCCGCACCGGCGCCAGCGGAAGCAGGAGAAGCTCGCCGAGCAATCCCATTACTGGTCCTCGGTGAAGCTGTAGGGCGGCAACGGTCCCTGCACGCGGACCTCCGCGACTTCCTCGACAAGAGCCCGCAGCCGCTGTACCGCGTCCTGGAATTCGGCTGTTTTCTCCTTGGGCACCAGGAAGGAGCAGTTGAAAAAGCACCCGTCGACCCGAGGTCCCGGAGAATGCTCGGACGCCAGCGGGAGCAGATAGCCGAGCACCGCGTCGGCGTCCTCGGCCTCGCGTTCCTCGAGCCGGCCGGCGACCAGCTCGCCGAACCGGACCTGTTCCGCCTCACCGCGTCCGGCGTCCTCCCGCAGGCTCGCGGCCAGGTTCCGGATTTCCTCGTCCCCGGCGAGAATCTGCCCGAGGACGGCTTCTTCCCGGTGCGAGACTTTGACGTTCATCTCCACGTGCCCGCTGACGCGTCGCAGGACAGCCGTATACACCTCGGCTTTGGCCGCGATCTCGTGCGCCACGGCGGTATCGTCGTCGGCGACGATACCGAAGCGCATCGGCAACGTCGGCCCGCTGTCGCACAATGCCCGCAGGATCTCTTGATGGGCAAGCAGATCCCGGCGTTTCGCCCGCAGCTCGCCCTCGACGTCGCCTACTACCGCGCTGAGTTCGTCCCCAGCGGGCAGCACCCGCGCGGGCGCCGGCGACGGCCCGACGCCGCGCAGATCGCCCACCTCGGCAGGATGATCGGCGAACGTGATGCCGTACAGGTAAGTGCTCATTCGCTCGACCTCGCACTGCTGCGCCGGCTGCGGCTGCGCGGGCGCTCCTCAGCCTCTTCGCCGTCCTTGTCGCTGGACTTCTGGAACTGTTCGGCAAAGGTCTCGACAGCACCGGTCAGCGCGCCTTTGGACTTTCCTTTGGCGCCTTTCTCGGTGACCTCGCCCAGCAAGTCGGGCAGCGTCGTGGCGCTCGAAGCGCGCGTGAGGTCCAACCGGTTGCACGCCTGCGCGAACCGCAGGTAAGTGTCCACACTGGCCACCACGATCCGCGCGTCCACAGTGAGCAACTCGATGCCCACCAGCGAAACCCTGACGAAAGCGTCGATCACCAGACCCTTGTCCAGTATCAGTTCGAGAATGTCGTACAGGTTTCCGGTTCCCGGCCCCCGCTGCAGCTGGCTGCCCGAGCTCGACCGTCCGGTCGCCATGGTCATGAAATCCCCTTTCCCTCTCTCACGCGTCGACCTGGCCGCGCGCGTACTTCCGCACCTGCTCGTAGCCGAGGAAGCCGCCCTGTGCGTCCACCCGGACGCAATAGGTGGCCATCAGGCTGGTGGTGTCCGGAACCCGTTCCAGCTCAAGCACTTCCACCAACAGCTTCCAGCCGTCGCCGTCCTTGGTGAACGCCGACACGGACTCGATGTCCTTTTCGGTC
This sequence comes from Amycolatopsis sp. NPDC059235, assembly GCF_042754125.1. Classification (NCBI taxonomy): domain Bacteria; kingdom Bacillati; phylum Actinomycetota; class Actinomycetes; order Pseudonocardiales; family Pseudonocardiaceae; genus Amycolatopsis; species Amycolatopsis sp. NPDC059235. The sequence continues at coordinate 166,794 of NZ_JBHZAG010000004.1, read as the reverse complement.
AGCTCCTCGAACACCGCGCGCGCATCACGCATGAGCCCGGCAGGCGATCGGCGCTCCTCAGCCATCCCGCCTCCGGCCGTCGTCGCGTCCACTCACACCTGGCCGTGGGAACATGTGGGGTCGGCTACCCGGACCGTCCCGGCCAAAACTGGCTACTCGCGAGGAAAAACAGAAATTCGGCCGAACAGCGCAGCGATGCCCCGCCAGTCAGCGGAAATCGGACTCTCAGTAGCCGCCCGCACGCGAAGCGCTCCGCTCCGCACGGAAGACGTCCGTCCACGAAGGACTCAACAAGGGTGTCCTCAGTGGAATCCGGACGCCCGGCGGCTCACCACCGCCATCGCATCCCGTGAATCCCGGACCCCTGCCCGGTCCGGATGACGTGCACCGGCACGCCGGACCGCACCCGCGCCTCCGCGGTCTCCAGCTCCGGCCCGGCAGGCGAATCCTGCCGGTACGAAACGCATTCCACGGGCAACGCCGCCGGATCGAAATGCACTTCCAGCAGGTGTTCCGCGATCGGCAGCCGGAACCGCCGGTCGTAGCGCGAGTCGGGTTCCTCGTCCCGGAACGCGAACCGGTACTCCACGATCGCCGTCTCGCCCGGCGCCAGCGGATGGTCCAGCACCAGCTCTGTCACCGAGAACGCCTGCTCCGGCGTCGTCTGCACGATCCCCGGACGGCAATACCGCGCAGACACCAGCTCCGGCGACTGTCCGGGTGTGAATCCCCGCAGCGCCACAATGCGCACGAAAGCCGGTTCGTCCAGCGCCCGCAGCACTTCTCGCACGTGCAGACTGCGCATCCGGCCTTTGGCGTCGACGTGCAGCGTTTCGTGCACGCTAACCGATTCCGGGGAAGAATCCTCGAACGAATTCAGCACCATCGGAAGCAGGCTGCGGTTCTCCCACAGCCGATCCCACCGCGCCGCGCGCGGGGCCGGGCCACCGGTGCGCGGCCGGTCGAGCAGCGCGCGCAGCGTGCCCGGCGGCACGTCCAGCACCGGTTCCAGCAAGGCCAACGCCCGCAACGATTCCGGCCGCTCCGGACGGCTACGACCGGTGCGCCACGAGCTGAGCGTGGTCGTGCTGACCGGAACGCCGGACGCCGCGAGCCGCTCGCGCAGCCGCGCCAGGCCGAGGCCGCTGCGCTCGATCGCCAGCGAGAGGGCGCGTTCGAACGGGCCTTCGGCCAGTGCCTGGGCCAGCTGCTCCCGCACCGGAGCCGAGGCGAACAACCGCATTTCGCCCCTCCTGGAAAAAACGGACTGAGACGGATTGTCGGCACTGTTTCACCGATTGGCAACCCGTCGAAAGTCGCGTTGCCGCCGCTTGCCCGCGACGGGCGTTTCGGCGGATTCCGCCGCGGCGCCGCGCTGCTTACGTTCGGAAGCGTCCCCATCGGAAACGCCTTCCCCAAGGAGCGACATGCGCGCACTCACCCGGGCCCTCGCCGTGCTGACCGGTTCCTGCGCGGTGCTCGGCGCGTTCGCCGTGACCCCCGCGTCCGCGAGCCCCGCCGCGCCCGAGGCCCAGCCGTCGATCATCGGCGGCAGCACCGCGCAGAACCCCGGCTACATCACGCGGTTCAACGGCCACGCCAACGGGTACACGTTCTTCTGCACCAGCACGCTTATCGGCAGCCGCTGGGTGCTCACCGCGAAGCACTGCATGTACGACAACAACGGCCAGCGCCTCACGGACATCGACCTCTACGTCGGTTCCAACAGCGCCAGCGGCGGCGTGCACGCCAAAGCCTCGTCCACGTACGTCTACTCCGGCGGCGACCTGGCGCTGATCAAACTGGACACCGACGGCGGCAGCACCTTCGCCCGCCTGGCCAGCAGCTCCAACGACGCGCAAGAGGGCGACAGCGCCACCGTGTACGGCTGGGGCGCGACGCAGAGCAGCGACGAGGGCCACCACCAGTCGAGCGTGCTGAAGCAGGCCGTCGTCACGATCTCGAACACCCAGGACAGCGACAACGCCGGCGGACCCGCGATCACGGCGAGCACCCCGAACGGTGCCGTGGCCGGCGGAGACTCGGGCGGACCGATGGTGGACGACGGCGTGCAGGTCGGCGTGTGCTCGACGAGCGACCGCTCCAGCGTGACGACCTACGGCAGCGTGGCCGCGGGCCGGGACTGGATTCAGCAGGTCTCCGGGGTCTGATCGGCACGGCCCGGGCCGGAGGGATTGGTGCGTATCCCCTCCGGCTCGGGCCGTCGCGTTTCTCACCCGGATTCGCCGGAGAGGTCGCCAAGCTTGCCCAGAATCCCGGCACCGTCGCCTAGCGCGTCGCGATCCGCCGGCGAAATGCGCCACCACACGACCCCCGAGACGACCCTGCTCGGCGGAAGGACAACCAGGTCCCCCGGCGCGAGGACCTCAACCCCGGGGGCCAGTTCGCAGTCCACCCGGAGGCCGGGCTCGACGAAGAAGTACGCCCCGTGCGGCGACAACGCCACCGGACCGAGCGGCAAGCCGCCTTCGAAGGCGGCCAGCGTCCGCCAGCCGAGGTGGGCGGTAGTGCGCAGGACGTCGAAATGCCGCCCGACCGGCGCGAGAATCGCCTGCCGATGCACCGACCACCACTCCGAAATCACGCGGCGGTCGACGGTCGCACCGGACGGCGACACCGCCGTCTCCCGGCCGCCGAGCAGCTCGAGAGTGACCGGATCCCAGCTGGTCAGCCCGTCGCACACCGGCCCAGGCAGCACCGGCCAGCCCCGCGCGGCGTACTGCTCGGCCGCCGTGCGCAACGAACGCAACGCGGCCCCGTGGTCCCCAGCCAAACAGCGCGAACGGCTGCCGCGCGCAACGAGGGTCATCGTGAGAATCCCTTCCGAGAGAGCACGCCCCGGCCGCGCAGTTCACGGTGGACTGCGCGGGACGAGCAGGAATCGGCTGCCGGAGTGCCACCGACCACCATGGAACCGCGACGCGTCCCAGACCAGCCGGAAAACCGGCAGTAAACCGGGAGCTGCCGGGCGTCGCCAAACTGGACTCGGCCAGGTCAGCCCGCAGCCGCACCGAGGGCAGTTTCTGTCGGCACGAAGACATCCCCCTGACGCCGCGCAGCGGGATCTTGTTGCCCCGCCAAGATCGAAGACCTGGGCGGGCACCTCTGTCCGGGGTGTCCGGTTGAGATAACGCTCCGCTTCCACCCGGCCGCACGCAAGCCTGACCAAGGCATGAGCCAGGTCACAGTTGAGGTTGACCTCGGGTCAAGGTGGAGGCTCGTCGCAGCGGCACGAAGCCGACCGGGCAGTACCGACCCGCAGGAGCGAATCACCATGACGATCCCCACCGCCCTCGACCGTCCGAAGTTGCGGCAGACGATCGAGGAAATCGTCGATTCCGGCTTCGTCGGGGTGTCGCTGCTGGTACAGGACGACCGAGGCGAATGGACCGCAAGCGCCGGGGCGGCAGAGCTGGGCGGGAGCGCGAAACCGGCGACGGACGGGCACGTCCGGATCGGGAGCAACACCAAGACCTTCACCGCGACGCTGGTGCTGCAACTGGTGGCCGAGGGCCGGGTCGCACTGGACGCCCCGGCGACCGGCTACCTTCCCGAGTTCGGCCTGGACGAACGGATCACCGTCCGGATGTTGTTGCAGCACACCAGCGGGCTGTTCAACTTCACCGGCGAGGTGAACGAGGACGGGACATTCGCGCTGGGGATTCCCATGCCCTACGGCCCCCAGGGCGAGGCGTGGCTGAACCGCCGGTTCACGACGTACCGGCCGGAGGAACTGGTCGAACTGGCGCTGACCAGCCCGGCGCGGTTCGAGCCGGGGACGGGCTGGAGCTACTCCAACACCAACTACGTGCTGGCCAGGCTGCTGGTCGAGAAGGTCACCGGCCGTTCGGCGGCCGAGGAGACGAGGCTGCGGATCGCGGAGCCGCTCGGGTTGTCCGGCACCCTGGTGCCCGGCGACGCGGAGATCCCCGAGCCGCACGCGCACGCCTACTACCGCCTCGAGAACGCCGGTGCGCGGAAGACGGTCGACATCACCCGGCAGGACCCTTCCTGGGTGTCCGCCGGCGGCGACATGATCTCGACGGTCCACGACCTGGCCACGTTCCTTTCCGCCCTGCTGGGCGGCAAACTCCTGCCAGCCGATCTGGTGGCCGAGATGTGCGCCCCTTACCCGACAGGCATCCCGAACATGGATTACGGCCTGGGAGTGTTCGTGCTGACCACCGAAGACGGCGGCACGGTCATCTCCCACAACGGGGCGCAAGGCGGCCACGCGGCGCTGATGTACAGCAATCCGGACGGAAGCAAGACCCTGACCGCCGCCCTGAACTGCGTGGACGACGCCAGCATGTCCGTCGCGGCAGCGTTCCAGAGCGCCCAGCAAAGGCTTCTGCGCGAAGTGTTCTGAGGGGAGCCGGGCCATGCCGCGCGAGCACCAGGCAGGCTGAGCAGATGAAGAACGGGGTCACCATCGGGCAGGCGGCGGCATTCGTCGGCGTCACGGTGAAAACGGTGCGGCACTACCACAAACTCGGTCTGGTCGCGGAGCCCGAACGCGACAGCTCCGGGTACCGGCGGTACGGATCGGCCGAGTTGCTGCGGCTGGTCCAGGCCCGGACCCTGGCGTCGGCCGGAGTGCCGCTGGCCGAGATCGGAACCCTGCTCGACGCCGACGCCGCCACGCTCGCCACCGCCCTAGCCGACGTCGAACGGCAACTCACCGAACGGATCGCGGAGCTGACCGAGCGACGCACCTTGCTGAGCCGCCTCGCCGACGGCGACCGAGCACTGCTGTCCGACCGCGCCGCGGCGCTGCTGGAGCGGATGCGCGGCCTAGGCTTCCCCGCCCCCGAGGTAGCGGCGACGAGGGAGGGCTGGGTGCTGGCCAAAGCCCTTGCGCCCGAAGGCTTCGACGACTATCTCGCCGATCTCGAACACGCCCTGGACGACCCGCGCTACGTCGCCTTGATCAAGCGTGGTGCCGAAGCCTCGACCTGGGAACCGGACGACCCTCGGGTCGAAGAACTCGCCACCGCGATGGCCGAGCACTTTCTCGCCAACCCGGCCCACCTGAAGATCGTGACCGGTCTGCAGGCCCGCACCGAAGCCGCGACCCGATACCACCTGATCGCCCACCACGGCGAAGAACAGGGCTCGGCCGCGGCGAAGGCTCTGGCGCTTGTCGAGGGCAAGCTCCGATCCGCCGGCGTCCGCATTCCGCGGCCGGGTATCCGCTGACTGCCTCGCGGCTGACTCCGCGCGCATAGTTGGAGAGTTTTGGGAGAGTATGGGCTGTCGCGCGCGAGCACGTAAAGAGCCCATGCCTTGGACCAGCGCTTTTGCGTCCTGGCTTGGACTCGTACCAAGAAACCTCCGGTTAACCGGAACCTATCCGGCCGGTCGTCACCTGATGTCTCGTCGTGTCGCGCCAAAGCTGGACTGGAGTCGCTCGGCGTGGGCGACACCGGCTGACCTCGCGTCCATAGTTGGACAGTTATTGGACACCTGAGCTTGTCGTTGGCGCGCACGAAAACTCCCAGGCGCTTGGCCTGGGCTTTTGCTCCCCCGCCTGGACTCGAACCAAGAAACCTCCGGGTAACTACTTTCTACGTTTCGAGTCGATGTCCGTCGTTCGAGCCCGTCCGGCGCTGCGGAAAGGTGCGTCGCCACTGCGAGGCCTGCGTTCGAACTGGGGACAGCCTCACGACCGCCCCCAGCTCGAATCTGGTCAGTTTTCCGGGGTGACCGCTACGACTTTGATAGTCCACGGGCAGTACTGCTTCACTTTCCATTCGCTCGCGTTGCTGACTTCGTGCGGTTGACCGTCGCACGCTTCGGCGGTGCTGTCGGCCCACTGGAAGGTGGCGGGGTCGATGTGCCAGTCATAGCCGGTGTTGACGCCGGAGGAACCCCGGACGATGTCGCCGATCGGAATTCCCGGATGCGTGGCCTGGCCGTTCATAAGTCTGACCGCCTGGTCCACGTCGGCCTGCTTGAGCAGTTCTACCCGGTAAATGTCGCCGCTGGAGAAAACCTGGATCGTGGCGATGTGGGCGCCGGTTTGCTGGGCGGGCCCGGCCGCGAGCGCGGGCCCGGTTCCCAGCAGCAGTGCGCTCGTGGCCGCGGTACCGGCCAAAATCGCTGTGAGCGTACGCATGTGCGGATCCTCCCTGTCGTCCCTCTGGGCGTGGTTGCCGCCCGTTTCCGACGGTAGCGGCGGCCTTCCGGAGAGGAATCAGGTTTTCGTGCACTTTCGTTGCATATTCGTCCCGACAAATGACTCCATCACTTTCACAGCTATTCGCAAGTTCAGTCAAGGAACAATTCTGCGCGGACAGATTGTCTGCCCGCCGGGCAAAGGGGGCACCGGCAGTACCTGTATCGGCCGGGCCTCCCCGTTGCCCGCACAGCGACCTAATCTGCGGTAACCGGCCCCGGCTGAACAGCGGGAGCACTAGGCCGGATGACGCTTACCGAAGGAGCACTCTCCAGTGCAGAAACGCAAACTTGGACAGCATCTCGAAGTTTCCGCCCTGGGACTCGGGTGCATGGGCATGAGCTTCTTCTACGGTTCGACCCCGGACCCAGCCGAGATGACCCGGCTGCTGCGGGCCGCCGCCGACCTCGGTGTCACTTTCTTCGACACCGCCGAAGTCTATGGCCCTTTCACCAATGAAGAACTGGTCGGCGAGGCGCTGGCACCGGTCCGCGACCAGGTGGTGATCGCGACCAAATTCGGGCTCAAGCACGGAGAGCACGGCCCGACCCCGGCCTCGGGGCTCGACAGCAGGCCCGAGCAGATCCGCCGGGTGGCCGAGGCCTCGCTCCGGCGGCTGCGAACGGATCGCATCGACCTGTTTTACCAGCACCGCGTCGATCCCGACGTGCCCATCGAAGAGGTAGCGGGCACGGTCAAGCAGCTGATCGCCGAAGGCAAGGTCAAGCACTTCGGTTTGTCGGAGGCCGGCGCGACGACGATCAGCCGCGCCCACGCCGTGCAGCCGGTGACGGCGCTGCAAAGCGAATACTCGCTCTGGACGCGAGAGCACGAAGCCGAGATCATCCCGACCCTGGAGAAGCTGGGCATCGGCCTGGTGCCCTACAGCCCGCTCGGAAAGGGCTATCTGACCGGCACCATCGCTCCCACCACCTCGCTGGCCGACAACGACCTCCGCCGCATGCTGCCTCGCTTCGCTCCCGAAGCACGGCAGGCCAATCAAACCCTGATCGACTTGCTGCGGCAGATCGCCGGCGACAAGGGAGCCACGCCGGCCCAGATCGCTCTCGCCTGGGTGCTGGCGCAGAAGCCGTGGTTCGTGCCGATCCCCGGCACTACCAAACTGCATCGCCTGGAGGAGAATCTGGGAGCGCTCGACGTCGAATTGACGCCCAGTGACCTGCAACGAATCGAGGCGGCCGCGGCCAATATCCAGGGTGAGCGCGTCCCGGAGGGATTTAAGTCCCTGTTCGGCCGCTAAGCCCGCCTATTTTCGGCACCGGTCCGGACGGTGGTCGTTGCCCGCCGGACGGACCGGAGCCTCCGGGGGCGGAACCGGCCAGCATCGTCTGTTGCCGCATTCCGGGGCGCGCACCGCAGCGGTATCGCGGACGGACCGCAGGATTTCCAGGGCTTTTCGTCGCTCCAGTCGTGGAGAACCCAGCCCTGCAGGTCGGTCCGCGGCAAGGCGATCCGGACGATTCCGCTGCTGGACTTCGCCGAACCCGCCGTCGCCGACCGGTGCCGCGAGGTGCTGCTCCGACTCGCCCGCGAGGACGACGACTGAGACGTCCGCAACGCCGCGATCAGCTTGCTCCTCCGGCGACTCCGACCGGTCCGCGCCGCCGGATCCCCCGAAAGGGAATATTCGCATTACCATTCGCCCCAGTTTCACAAGCCATCGAGAATTCTTATCCGACAGAGCCCCGGCGAACGCGACGAAACAATATCGACCAGTACCCATCTTGCGATAACCGCATTGATTACACCACCGGACAACGTTTCCAGCACCAATTACCCGCAGCCACGAAAAACATAATCCAAAGCGGTCTGGACCTCCATTAACCGCATTGAGTCTTTTGTCATACACCTTGCACATCAAACAGGTTGCGAAAGAGTCAAACTCCGCCATTGAGCGGTTACGCCGAAATCGCGTCGTGCGATCGTCGCGGCATGGATCTCACCGAATCCCCGGTCGTCCGCCCCTGCCCTCCGGACGAAACGGGGCGGGCGTTCGCCGACGTGATGGCAGAGTTGACCGGACGGCAGCAGGTTCCGGTCGACAGCAACTTTTTCTCCGATCTCGGAGCCAATTCGCTCATGATGGCGCAGTTCTGCGCCCGGGTGCGCAAGCGGCCGGAACTGCCGTCGGTGTCTATGAAAGACGTGTACCGCACCCCCACCGCCGCCGGGCTGGCCGCGACCGCAACTGTCGCCAAGTCCGCTGAATCCGCGGCCCCCGGTCTCGCCGCGGAACAGCCCCCGGCGAAACCGGCCGGACCGCGGCGAAGAGCGAGCCCGCTGGAATACCTAGGCTGCGGAGTGCTGCAAGCGCTGCTCTTCGCAGCCTATTCGTTGCTGGCCGCGGAAATCCTCGGCATCGGCACGGACTGGCTCATCGCCGGTTCCGGAGTGCTGAGCTATTACCTGCGTTCGGTCGCCTTCGGCGCCGCCGTGCTGTTCATCGGGAGCACGGTCCCGATCGCGCTCAAATGGGTTCTCGTCGGCCGGTGGACGCCGAGGGAGATCCGCGTGTGGAGCCTGGGCTATGTCCGCTTCTGGCTGGTCAAGACCCTCGTCCAGCGGAATCCGCTGCTCCCGTTCTTCTCCGGCTCGCCGCTCTACTCGCTGTACCTGCGGGCGCTCGGAGCCAAGGTCGGCCGCGGTGTGACGGCCTTGTCGGCTTTCGTGCCGGTGTGCACCGACCTGCTGTCCATCGGCGAAGGCACGGTGATCTGCAAGGACACCTACTTCACCACCTACCGCGCCGAAGGCGGGGTGCTCCGGACCGGCCGGGTCGACATCGGCGCGCACGCCTACCTCGGCGAGATGTCCGTGCTCGACATCGACACCCGGGTCGGCGACGGCGCGGAGCTCGGGCATGCCTCGGCATTGCACCCCGGGCAGACGGTCCCGGACGGGGAGAGCTGGCACGGTTCGCCCGCGGTCCCGGCGGACGTGCGGTACCGGCGGGTCGAGCCGAGGTCCTGCGGCAGCGTCCGCCGGGCCTGGTTCGCCGTGCGCCAGCTGTTGTTCGCGGTCCTCGTGGCGACCCCGCTGGCGCTCGGCGTGCTCTATCTGCTGCTGGTCGCCGCTCCGCAGCTCAACCCGCTCCTCGGACTGGGCTCGGCCGAACTCGACTTCACCGACGCGAAGTTCTACGGCAAGGCCCTTATCGTCTCCGCGATCCTGTTCGCCGGAGTCCGCCTGCTCAGCTTCGCACTCAGCGTCACCGTGCCCCGGCTGCTCAACCCGCTCCTCAAACCGGGCGAGACCTACCGCTTCTACGGCCCGCGCCACGCCGCGCACCGGGTGATCCGGCGGCTCTCCAACGCACGGTTCTTCAAGGACGTCTTCGGCGACAGCGCGGCCATCGTGCACTATCTCCGCAGCGTCGGCTGCAGGGTCTCCAAGGCCGAGCAGACCGGTTCCAATTTCGGGCAACAGGAGAAGTTCGAAAACCCGTTCCTCTTCGCGACCGGCGCGGGCACGATGGTCGCCGACGGGCTGTCGGTCCTCAACGCCGAGTACACCAGCACTTCCTTCCGACTGTCCCAGGTGCGCGTCGGAGCGAAAAGCTTCCTCGGCAACCACATCGCCTACCCGGCCGGAGCCAGGACCGGCGACAACTGCCTGCTGGCCACCAAGGTTCTGGTGCCCCTCGACGGCCCGCTCCGCTCGAACGTCGGGCTGCTCGGCTCGCCGAGCTTCGAAATCCCGCGCTCGGTCGACCGAGACAGCCAGCTAGGCCATCCGGGAACCCCGGCCGAATTCCGGCGCGGGCTGGCCGCGAAAACCCGGCACAACACGGTGTCCATGCTGATGTTCGTCCTGTACCAATGGCTGTTCACCTTCGGGCTGATCCTGCTGGCCTGGGCGTCGAAGATCTACTACGCCAAGCTCGGCGCTCCGCTGTTCGCGCTCGACGCGGTGGGCATGACCCTCTACAGCGTCGCGTACTTCGTCGCCGTGGAGCGGATCGCCGTCCTCGTCCGGCCGCTGCGCCCGATGTCGTGCTCGATCTACGACCGGCGTTTCTGGCGGCACGAACGGTTCTGGAAAGCGGCGTCCGCGACCGAGCACATCCAACTGCTCAACGGCACCCCGTTCAAGGCGCTGACGTGGCGGCTGCTGGGCGCCAAAGTCGGCCGCAGGCTGTTCGACGACGGCTGTTTCATCGCGGAAAAAACGCTGGTACGCATAGGAAACGACGTCACGCTCAACGCCGGTTCCGTCGTCCAGTGCCATTCGCAGGAGGACGGCGGTTTCAAGATGGACCGCATCGCCATCGGCAGCGATTGCTCCGTCGGAGTCAACGCCTTGGTGCACTACGGCGTGAGAATGGGCCAGGGCTCGTCACTCGCCGCGAATTCCTTCCTCATGAAGGGAGAGGAAGTCCCGGAGAACGCCCGCTGGGGCGGAAACCCGGCGCACGAGGTCGCGTCCGGGCTTGCTCGGCAGCATTCGCTCGCCGGGGACGGACGCGGGAAGAAAGGCGTCGACGTGAATCCAGGGCTTTCCCGGGGAACTGATCAGTAACCAGAGCACGAAAGAAGCCCCAGACCGCCGCGGTCTGGGGCTTTGCTCCCCGCTTGGCCGCTTGGTACACCGGCGATCCCGCGCGGCTCGTCGAGGTCTGCACCGGTCAACGCCGCCGCACGGCTACATCCCGGCTTCGGCCGTCGACGCACTCAAGTCGACGGCAAGACCCCTTGAGCAGTTGCTCAAATCTCGTCTATGCTCCGATTTGAGCAACTGCTCAAAAGCGGGGTCGGCGGTCGTGCGCACGACCGGAGTGGGGGTAGCGATGACCAGCGTCTGTCCCGATCGCGGCTGTGCACACCGCCGTGATCGTTGGTACAGGGCGATTACCCGGCTGCTGGCTGTAGCACTGCTGCCGGTGGCGTTCGTGGTCACGCCGCGCCGAGCTCGGCATACGGCCTGCCAATGGGCCCTGGCTGTGCGTTTTCCCGCCGAGGACCTCACTGGCCTGACGCCGGCGACCCGTGCGGCGTTCATCGCAGCGCGCACGCAGGCGTTATGGCGCGACGGCGAACTCATCGGGCTCACCTCGGGACACCGGGATGCCGGGGAACAGGAACGCTTGTTCGCCGCGGAAGTCCGCCGGAGCGGGTCGTCGACGGCGGCCCGGCTGCGGGCACTGCCGCCGGATGAGTCCCAGCACGTCGCAGGGACGGCCCTGGACGTGCGACCTGTCGAAGGTGCGTGTTGGCTGGAGCGGTACGGCGCACGCCATCACCTTTATCGGGTCTACGACAACGAGTGGTGGCATTTCGAGTACCGGCCCGCCGGCCCGCCGGAGCGGCTGCCGCACCCGGGTGCCGTCGGTCGCCGGCTGTCGGGGCCTCTACGGTGAAGCCGTGGCCGACACCCGACAACGCCTGATCGATGGCACGATCGAGACGATCCGCACGCACGGGCTCAACGGGACCACGGCGCGGAGCATCGCGGCCACCGCCGGGGTCAACCAGGCGCTGGTCTTCTACCACTTCGGCACCGTCCACGACCTGCTCCAGGCCGCGTGCCTCGCCGCGACGCAGGCCAGGGTCGCACCGTTCGCCGAACGCCTCGGCCAGGTCACCGACCTGCGGCAGCTTCTCGCGCTCGGCCGCGCCCTGCATGCCGACGAACGCGCCCAGGGCAACGTGACGGTGCTCGCCCAGATGCTCGCCGGCGCGCAGGCCGACCCCAAACTCGCCGAAGCCTCCGCAGCGGCCCTGCAACTGTGGATCGCCCCGATCGAGGATGCCCTGACCAGGTTGCTGGCCGACTCCCCGGTATCCGAGGTGATCGACACCGCGGGCCTCGCACGCGCAGTGAGCGCCGGGTTCGTCGGACTGGAGCTCTACGAAGGCGTCGACCCGGACGGGACCCAGGCAGCCCTGGACGCACTCGACCGGCTGGCCGTGCTCATCGAGGTGGTCGACGACCTCGGGCCGATCGCCCTGCGCGCGCTGCGCGGCAAACTCCGCAGAACGACCAAGAAAGTGCGGTAGCGCGCGATCACCTGTTTCTGCGGGATTCGCGCTCCAGCCCAATCAACCAGCCCGGTTGGCGGTGTTCGACAAAGTCTCCTCAATTCGTTCGGCGAGGAGCAGCACACGACGGTCGTCGAACCGCGCTCCTTGGACGGTCAGCCCGACCGGAAGACCCGCCGCGGGGGTGGCCAGCGGGAAGGTGACCATGGGAGCCCCAAACATCGCGCCTGGCGTCGTGTTTCGGGTATATAGCTCGAAAGCGTCGACGTGGCTTCCCAGATGCTCCACCGTCCCGGCACAGTCGACGGGCGGTGCCGGTGCGGGCGTGGCCGGAAATGCGAGCGCGTCGAGTGCGTGCTTGCGCAGCAGGTCCGCGTAGCGCGCTCTCGCTTGCTCGGTTTGCCGCTGGGCGATCGCGTACGCGTCGGGCGATACCGGGGACTCCAGCTCCGCTACCAGGATCTGCCGGACATCAGGACTGCGCACCTCCGCGGCCAGCCGGGCGAACGCCTGCTCCGCGTTCAGGCCAAGGGCGCGCCCGGCGACGTCGCCGAGCAGCCGGCGGGCTTCCCAGCAGACGATCGGCATCGCCGCCGCAGTGGTCAGCTCTCCCACCTCCGCGAGCTCCATCGGCACCAGCTCGACGATGTCCGCGAGCGCGTCCAAAGCCGAATCGACCGCCGCTTGCGTACTGGGGTGCAACTCGCGGAACAGTTCGGCGGGCATCCCGATCCGCGGGCGGTCCTGCCGCGGGTCCTGGCCGGTTGCTCCGCCGAGCATTGTCAGATCGATCTCGGCGAGGCGCCGCACCGATCGCGCGAAGACCCCGGGAGCGTCCCGCGTCCACGACAGGCCGACGATGCCCGCGGTCGGCCAGCGTCCGGTGCTGGGGCGGAATCCGGCGACCCCGCACAGACTGGCCGGAATCGAGATCGAGCCCCCGGTGTCCGTGCCCAGTGCGACCTCGGCATGGCCGCGCGCGACGACCGCGGCGCTGCCGCCCGAGGATCCCCCTGCCAGGTAGCCCGGACGGCCGGGCAAGCGCACCGCGCCGTAGCTCGCGTTGTGAGACGTGATCCCGAAGGCGAGTTCGTGCATGTTCGCCATGCCCACGACCACCGCGCCGGAGCGGCGCAGCAGCGCGACCACCGGGGCGTCGGCCTCCTCCGGTCCGATGTCCAGGAGCGCGCATCCCGCGGACCGGCGCAGTCCGCGCACCGCGATGTTCGCTTTCACCGCGAGCGGATACGGCTTCCCTCCCGCCTCGGGCAATTGCGCGGCGATCTCGTCGGCAGTGCAGGTTTGCGTCCACTCTCCCGGTTCCGATTGGTGCAGCGCTTCCAGGACAGGGGTACGGGCGACGCTCGGCGGCATCCGGAGCTCCTTTGCGGCGAATGAGGCTTATCCGGGAGTCTCGGCAGGTCGCGTCGCCTCCGCCATCGTCATTTCTGACGATGGCGGAGGTGATACGCCGCCAGGGCCGCGCGGTTGGGCGCGCCGGTCTTGGCGAACGCGTTGCTCAGGTGGGTCCGCAACGTAGGCGGCGCGATGCCGAGGGCCGCGACGATCTGCTTGTCGCTGTACCCGTCCGCGACCAGCTCGGCCACCTGGGCTTCGCGCCGGGACAGCGGCTTCTGCCCGGACGGGGCCTCCCGCGGCCAGGTCCGGGCGACCAGGTCCCCGAAAGACCGGAAGACCCGCGCGTCGGCCTCGGTGAACGCGCGGCCGCCGCGTCCCCGCCACAGCCGCAGGTCCACCGAACCGGGACCGGCTCCGGCCGGGAAGTAGTTCATACCGTGGTGCATGCCGCTGCGATGCAGGAAGTCCTGGACGAACTCGGCGGAGACACCGGCCGCCGGAGTGACCCGGGAAGCGCTTCCCCGCGCGAAAAGTTTCGGGGTCAGGTCGTCTACGTGCCGGAAATGCCGGTGGTAGGCGCGAAGCGCGTCGTCGCCGAGGTCGAGCTGGACCGGATCGGCGTAGGGCCCGGACGCATCGCAGACAAAGGAGGCGAAGACGTCCGCCTTCAGCATGCGGCGAAGGACATCGCCCAGCAGAAGCCGCTTCGTCCCCTGTGGAGAGTCCGAGAGGACGATGTCAATCGCTTCGCACGTCAGTGCGTACTCCTGGCCCATACTGCCTCGCTTCGGTGCGAAGTAGCGAGCGCGACGCCGGCTCAGCTCCGTCGGCTCCTTGCTGGCACGAGAGTGTACGGGGCCATCCCGCTGCAACGGTGCGGATACGAGGGGTGAGACCAGGGGCTGCCGATCATGGCGCGCAGTGTGCGGACTTCCTCACGAAGAATTGCTACGTATCATTCTTCTCGAGACGCTCTCCAATTACTTCCACTGAGATGCCCGCTTCGCTACGGCCGTCAGCGGTCCGCGTCGAGACGCCTAGACTTCGGCCATGGTCCAGGGCGAACCGCGCATCCTCGTCGTCGAGGACGCCGACGCGATCCGGCTTTCGGTGGAGGTCGCGTTGCGGGCGGCGGGATTCGCGGTGCGGGCGCTGCCCGACGGCGAACAACTCGAAGCGGAACTGGCCCGTTTCCGGCCCGATCTGGTGGTGCTCGACGTGCTGTTGCCCGGGCGCGACGGGTTCGCGCTGCTGCGGGTTGTCCGGCGGCACTGCGCGGCGGGGGTCGTGATGCTCACCGCGCGGGACGGCGTCGAGGACCGGCTGCGCGGGCTCGGCGAAGGCGCGGACGACTATCTGGTGAAGCCGTTCGTGCTGGCCGAACTGGTCGCGCGGGTTAACGCGGTGCTGCGGCGGACGGGTCGTGCGCGGCCGGCGGTCGAGGTCGGCGATCTCGTCGTGGACTTGGACGCCGGGCTCGCGCTGTGCGGCGGCGAGCAGATCGAACTGACGGCCACCGAGTGGAAGCTGCTGGCGTATCTGGCGGTGCATCGCGACCGCGTGGTCGGGAAGGCGCAGATCCTCAGCGCGGTGTGGGGTTACGACGAGTACAGCGCGAATCTCGTCGAGGTGAATGTCAGCACGCTGCGCCGGAAACTCGAAGCGCACGGGCCGCGGCTGCTGCACACGGTGCGCGGGCAAGGCTATGTGCTGCGCGGTGACCGTCCGTGAGCCGGATGAAGACGGGCTCGCTGTACCGCCGGGTCACGGTTTCCTCGCTGCTCGTGCTGGTCGCGGTCCTGGCGCTCGTCGGGTTCGTCGTGTTCGCGGTGTTCCGCGCTCAGGCCGAGCAGGACGTGAACCGGGTGCTGGCCGGGCGGGCTCAGCTCGCGCAGCAGCTCGCCCGGCAGAACGTGAGCCCGCGCAGCCTGTTGCGCCGGGTCGAAACGACCGGCGTGCACGGGCGGCTGGCGTTGCCGGACGGCACGGTCGTCGGGGAACCGGCGCCGCCGGCCGGATCGCGGCTGAAGCAGGTCAAGGCGACGTTGACCGGTCCGGCGCGGATCGACGGCGCGAAGCTGACGTTGATCGCGGACGATTCGATCGTCGCCGGAGCCGAGCAACGGCTCGGAAAGCTGCTGCTGATCACCGGGCTCGCCGCGATCGTCGCGACCGCGCTCCTGCTGCTCGTCGGCGTCCGGCTGGCGCTGACGCCGCTGGACGCGATGACCCGGCTCGCCCGCTCGATCGTGTCCGGCGGGCGGGGCGGCCGGTTGACGCCGACCCGGACGAACACCGAACTCGGCCGCGCGGCGGAGGCCTTCGACGCGGCACTCGACGCGCTGGAGGGCGCGGAGCAGGCCGCCCGGGCGTCCGAAGAACGGACCCGCCAGTTCGTCGCCGACGCCGCGCACGAGCTGCGGACGCCGATCGCCGGGGTCCAGGCCGCGGCGGAGGCGCTGGTGCAGGCGTCCGGCGACCCGGGGCACGCCGCGCAGCTCCAGCTGCTGCTGGCCCGCGAGGCGCGGCGCGCCGGAAAACTGGTGAGCGACCTGCTGGATCTGGCCCGGCTGGACGCCGGTGCCGAGATCGCCCGCGAGCCGGTCTCGCTGCTCGCGCTGGCCCGCGCACAAGCTGACCGGATCGCGTTGCTGGCCCCGGAAACCGTTGTCGAAGCGACCGGAATGGACACCGTCGTCCGCGGCGACGCCGACCGGCTCACCCAGATCCTGGCCAACGTCGCCGACAACGCGGTGCGCGCGATGCGCGGGCAAGGCAGCCTCACCCTGACCGTCACCGCGGACGGGTGCACGGTGACCGACACCGGGCCCGGCGTCCCCGAATCGGATCGGGAGCGGATCTTCGACCGGCTCGTCCGGCTCGACGACGCCCGCGACCGCGACTCCGGCGGATCCGGCCTCGGTCTGGCCATCGCGCGCGGCTTCGCGCGAGCCCACGGCGGCGACCTCCGGTGCGTCGAAGCTCCCGGCGGCGGCGCGCGGTTCATCCTGTCCGGATTGGAGCCGGTGCTAGGCGAGTAGGCCCTCCAGCCGGCCGGAATGGCCGGGCAGCACCCGGCCCGGGTCGGTGCCGAGCACCTGCTCCAGCATGGTCGCGTAGACGTCGCGGAAATCGGTGGTTTCCTTCAAATCCCCGTCGGCGAGGTCGGTCAGGCTCGGCTCGTCGCCGTGGAAGCCGCCGCGAACTCCGTTGCCGAGAACGAAAACCGGACCGGCGGTACCGTGGTCGGTGCCTTCGCTGGCGTTGGCGACGACCCGACGGCCGAACTCCGAGTACACGACCACGACGGCCTGCTTGCCGCGGTCGGTGCGGCCGAGCCGCTGCACGAACGGCGTCAGCGCGCCGTCCAGTTCGGTGAGCAGCCGCTGCTGGGTGCCGCGCTCGTCGGCGTGCGTGTCGAAACCGCCCAGCGACACCGAATACGCGCGCGTCGGCGCCCCGGCCTCGATCAGCCCGGCGACGACGTCGAGCTGCGCGGCCAGCGCGCCGTCCTTATGGCCGCCGGCGGCCTTGTGCGCGCCCTTGGCGGGGTGTGCCGCCGAGCCCAGGACCTGCTCGGCGCGATAGAGGTCCGCGATCGAACGCGCCGCCTTCGCCTGCCAGTAGCCCTCGCCGTTCTGCGCACTCCCGAGTGCTTGAAAAGCCTTGCCCAGCGCGCCTTTCGGCACTGTCAAGCCACCGACCGGCATGGACGCCGCCGCGGTCTGCGCCCCGGCCAGCATCGGCGGCAGCACCGGCTCGACCGACAGCGCGCGCAGCGGGTCGTCGCCGGACGCGTCGAGCCACCGGCCGAGCCAGCCGGTCGGCACCGGCGTGTCCGGCGAAGCGGTCTGCCAGATCGCCATCGAACGGAAGTGGCTGTGGTCCGGCTTCGGGTAGCCGACGCCGCGCACGATCGCCAGCTCCTTGGTGTCCCACAAGCCTTTCAGGCCCTTCAAGCCCGGGTTCAGACCCAGCCCGTCGCCGAGGTCGAGGACGTCCTCGGGCTGGTACGCCAGCTCCGGCCGGGCGTTCTGGTAGGCGCGGTCGCCGGCGGGCACGACGGTGTTGAGGCCGTCGTTGCCGCCGTACAACGTCACGACGACCAGGACGCCGTCCTTCGGGTCGAGCGGAGTCTGCTGGGCCGCGGACATCAGGTGCGTCCAGTCGACCTGGGTGGCACCTGCCGCGAGCGCTCCGGCGGCCGTCACGCCGCTGGCGAACAGGAACCGCCGACGAGTCAGTTTGTTCATGGTCTCCTACCCGCTCACCACGTACTCGGGCGCACACGCCGCGATCGCCGCCAGCTGCCGGGGATCGTTCACGACTCCGCTGAGACAGGCGCGGGTCCGGTCGGACCACCCGTCGACCCCCAGCAGTTCCCCGATTGCCGCCGGTTTGTCCTGCGCTTTCGCCACCGCGCCGAGATCGGCGTGCTGCGCGACGAGCTGCGCCAGATGCAGCCGGGCGAGCCCAGCCGACGTCGTCAGCCACGCACCGCCGGCCGCCCAGCCGCCCACGCTCGGCGGCTCGAACGGCACCTGCCCCATCCCCCGCAGCCCGGTCAGCAACTGGGCGCCGGTTTTGGCGTCGAGCGCGGACGGACGTACCCGGAGCGCGCGCAGCAGGCCGCCGAGCCATTCCACCGGCTGTTTGACCAGAGACGTCGCCGAGTCGTGGAACGCGTCCTCTTTGACCAGCGCGGTCAGCAGAGACCGGATGTCGCGGCCCGGTCCGTATGCCGCCACCAGCCGGGCCAGCGTGTCCGCTGTCGGCGGCGTCGCGGAGACGAGCCGGAACCAGAGCCGCCCGACCACGAACGGCGCCGAGGACGGCCGGGACAGCACGAGGTCGACGAACGAGCCGGCGTCGAAGTTCGCGGTCTGGCCGAGAACGGTCTTCGCCGTCGAGTCGTGGCGGCGCGCGGCCAGATGAGCGACCGGGTTCTCGCGGGTCGCGGTCCAGCCGGTGAGGGCACGCGCGGCTTCCCGGACATCGGTCTCGGTGTAGTTGCCGACGCCGAGGGCGAACAGCTCCATGAACTCGCGCGCGAGATTCTCGTTCGGCTTGCCGGCTTTGTTGCTGTTGCCGTCGAGCCACAGCAGCATCGCCGGGTCGACGATCATCGCGTGCGCGAGCTGGGTGAAGCTGCCCATGGCGAGCGTCCGCAGGGTCTGATTCTGCGCGAGCATCAGGCGCGGGCTGCGCACCTTTTGCTCGCTGGTCGCGAAATGCCCGTGCCAGAACCAGGTCAGCCGCTCGACCGCCGGACGGTCGGCCGCCGCGATCCGGTCCAGCCACCACAGCGCCGCCTGCGTGACCTGCCCCTGAAGTTGTTGCGCGGCTTGCTGTTTCGCCGTCTTGTCCGCTTTCGCGGGCCGCGGGGGCGGCGTTCCGACGTCCGGAAGCGGGGTCGCCTCCGCACCCGCGTCCGGTCCGGCGGCCAGCAACCGCGCCATGGTCGCGGACAACCCGGCGTCGAGATCGCCCGGCCGGGGCCCGAACCCCAGCCGATCGTGCAGCCGCCGCACCGCCGCGCGCTCGGAAATGACCGCCATGCCCCGATCTTCGGGACACCCGGGGCGAATGGCCAGCAGCCGGGGACTTCCTTAAGGGAACCCACAGCTCCAGCCGCTTCGACGCGAGACCGCCTGTCATGCGGCCGGGGCTCCCGTCCTGTCGACACGACACGGGTGTCTTCCTTCGCCTCCCGCAGTGAGCTCGCGGGAGGGAACTTCCGACGCTCCACCCGTACCTCCTCGTCGAGTGGCGCGAAATCTCGTCGCCAGAGTGGGCGCGGGTCAGCAGCAGCCGCTGTGGTGCCTGCCAAAGCCGAGGTTACGGCTGCGGAACCGCCGCCAGCGTCCGCAACCGCATCTCCTCGCGGTGACCACAGGTGACTACGCCGCAGCGACAACGCTGCTAGGTGGTCAGGCCAGCAGCTTGGCCAGCCCGGCGGGAAGCTGCTGGACACCTCCACCGGGCACGCCGGCACCGCCTCAGTAGCTCGCCTCGGTCAGCAGGGCCTGGGCGGACCGGCGAAACGCGGCCACCAGGTGTGCGCTTTCCCCGGCGCGGGTGGCGAGCACCACCTGACACGGCTCGACCCCGTGCAGCGGGATCGCGGTCAGGTCCGGCCGGGTGCCCTCGGCGCGCAACCCGGCGGGCAGGATGGCGACCACCTGCCCGGACGCGATCAGTTCCAATGCGTCCTCGAGGTGACCGACCAGCGCCCGTCGGGTGCCGGCGTGCCGTCGGGACGGGGGTCGACACGCCGGAACGCGTCCCACTCGGCAGCGGGCAACCTCGGCACCGGCTCCGTCGCGATGTCCTCGAGGGTGACTGATTCCCGGCCGGCCAGCCGGTGGAACCGGGCGACGAGCAGCACCCGGGGCTCGTGGTGCAGGACGGTGACCCGCAGTCCGTCGGTGGCGAACGGCAGCCGAGTCACGACCGCGTCCACGCGGTGGCCGAACAGGGCCGTCCGCACCTCCGCCAGCTCCAGGTGCAGTGTGTGCACCTCGGCCTCGGTGTGCTGGCGGCGCAGGTGCCGTACCGCCGGAGTAATGATCAGCCCGCGCGTATGGCCGACGGTGAGCCGGCTTGGCACTGCGGCCGCACGGGCGTCCGCCACAGCCCTTGCGGCGACCGACAGCAGTTGCCTGGCGTGGGGCAGGAACGCGGCCCCGGCGGGCGTCAGGCGGGTGCCCTGCCGGTCGCGGTCGAGCAGCCGGGCTCCGACACGCTGCTCAAAGGTCCGGATCTGGCGGCTCAGGGTCGGCTGGGTGATGTGCAGCAGTGCCGCGGCACGGGCGAAGTGCTGCTGCTCGGCGACCACCGTGAAGTAACGGACCAGCCGGAGTTCGAACTCGGCCGGCGGAACCGCGTTGGCTGTGCCCACAACACC
Organism: Amycolatopsis sp. NPDC059235; assembly: GCF_042754125.1. Taxonomy (NCBI): domain Bacteria; kingdom Bacillati; phylum Actinomycetota; class Actinomycetes; order Pseudonocardiales; family Pseudonocardiaceae; genus Amycolatopsis; species Amycolatopsis sp. NPDC059235. The sequence goes on along the minus strand of NZ_JBHZAG010000004.1, from coordinate 146,330 downwards.
GCAAGATAGCCCACTCGCGGCCCGTGATGCCTGGAACGCATCACGGGATGCGAAACAAGCCTTGGACGCGCCCCCTGGGCAGCGTGGAATGTGGGTACCGGCGAGGAGGACGCCATGCGACCGCGATAACCGCCGAGATGTTCCGAATCGAGTGACGGGGAAACATTGGTATCCATTGCCAGCGTGCCTTCCCCCGCTCTTTTCGGGGCTTCCGGAGCTTTATCGCCACGTCGGCTGATCGCGTCGTCGTTCTCTGTGAAAGCCGTTGCCAGGACGGCTTTGGTGAAGCGGGATGACGGGATCGGGGCGAATTGATTCCCGCCATGCACGACAACCGCTTTGTCAGAACCGAGGTGGAGTGAAATCATGATCGAGTACCACGAGACCGTCGTTGTCGGCGGGGGTTTCGGCGGAATCTGCGCGGCGCACGGCCTCCTGGAGGAAGGCCGGGGCGACTTCGTCATCCTCGAGCGCGCCGGAGAACTGGGCGGCGTGTGGCGGGACAACCGCTACCCCAATGCGGCCTGCGACGTCCCGGCACATTTCTACAGCCTCTCGTTCGCGCCGAACCCGACGTGGACGCGCAGCTACGCGCCGTGGGACGAGATCCTCGCCTATATCAACAAAGTGGCCGACGATCTGGGAGTCCGGGACCGCGTCCGGTTCAACACCACGCTGATGTCGGCGAGCTGGGATGAACTCGCCGGGGTGTGGAACCTGCGTACCGCCGAAGGAGCATCGCTGTCGTGCCGGTTCCTGATCATGGCAAGCGGTTCGCTCAGCACCCCTCGCATTCCTGATCTTCCGGGGCGCGAAACGTTTCGCGGCGAGGTGATCCACACGGCGGAATGGGACGAGCGAGTCTCCCTGGAAGGTCGGCGCGTGGTGGTCGTCGGTGCGAGCGCCAGTGCCGCGCAGGTTCTCCCTTACGCCGTCGAGGTGGCCGTGATGCCGAAAGACGAACAATTCTACGACCCCGAGGCGCAGGCACGATTCCGGGACGAACCGGAGCGAATGGAAGCTATCCGCCTCGACGCCGAACACAGGTTCAATGTCGAGGCGGAAACACAGGCGGTCATGGACGAGACCCAGCTCGCCAAGGTCGAAGGACAGTGGCGTGACTACCTGGAGTCGGTGATCGCCGATGCCGGCCTGCGCGAGCTCCTGACGCCGTCGTACCGGTTCGGCTGTCGCCGGCCGGTCCTCTCCAGCACGTTCTACCCCACCCTCGCCGACCGCAGAACCACCGTCTGGTCGACCGGGATCTCGGCGATGACCGCGACCGGCGTCGTGACCGGCGACGGGCGCGAATGGGACGCCGACGTGGTCGTTCTCGCGACCGGCTTCACCGCGACCGACATGTACGCCGGGATCGAGTTCCGCGGTGAATCCGCGCAGTCGCTAAAGGCGGATGCGTGGTGCGAAGCGCCGAATGCGTACAAGGGCACCGTCGTCGCGGGGTTCCCCAACCTCTTCCTCGTGACCGGGCCGCACACCCAGGCGAGCGGGTCCATCATCGCGGTCATCGAGGCGCAGATGAAGCTGATCATGCAATACCTTCAGCTGGTCGACGAGAGCGGCGCTGTCTCCGTCCAGCCGTCGCGAAGGGCTCAGCAGAGCTTCAACAACTGGGTCGACAGCGCGATGGCAGACTCCGTCTGGGAGGCCGGTGCGTGCCACAGCTGGTATCGCCTGGGCATGGCGGGCAAGGTCGTGACCAAATGGCCCGGAAGCCTCGCGAGCTTCCAGAAAATGGCCAGCACGGTCGACCTGGGAGATCTCGTGCTGAAGCCGGGCAGGCCCGGGGAAGCGGGACACTTGTCGACCTGCCATGACGTGCGGTGCGGGAACGACACGGGTGCCCCGTAGGACGACGTCCTGCCCGACGCTCAGTCCGGCGACGCAGGACCACGCGCGACGCAGCCGCACGGGCTCGACAACGAAGTGGCTAATTTCGTGAACACGCGGCTTATCGAGGACGGCGAAGCGGGCCTCGGCGATGTGAATTGAGGCCCACTTCGTGCATATGCCTGCTGAATGCCGGGACCGAACACGCCGTCGGTGACCGTGGCCAATTCGCATCCGTTGGCGGCAGATGCCGCAGGGGTACGGCGGTTAGCGCCGAGCCGGAGCTTCCGGAGTCTGGCTCGCATGTGCCAGCGGGGCGCCGAGCCAGGTCTGCAGTGCCTTGTCCAGCGAGTCCTGGCCAGGTTCGCCTGCCCAGGCGACGTAACCGTCGGGTCGTACGAACATGGCCGCCGGAGCGTCGTCGGTCAGCGGGGCCGTGGCGATCGTCCGCATGCGGTCGCGGTACGGGGCAACGAGGTCGTGCCGCGCACCGGAGGGGTCCAGCAGGAGCGCCCTGCCGTCGTGCATGTGGTCAGCGAGCCGGGACCCGTCAGCCAGCTCGTAGTCAGGTGCGCTGACACCGACCAAGGGATTGTCGCCGGAAAGGTCGTATCGCTGACCGATGCCTGAGATCTTCTTCGCGAAGTACGTGGCACCGTCCACGGTTCGCGCCAAGTCGGCCACCACCTCGCGCAGCGCGCGGGCATGGGGCTCCGGGCGCATCACCGCGATCTGGGCACGCGTCCAGTCCAGCACCCAGGCCCCGAGGGGATGCCGCTCGGCGGTGTAGGTGTCCAGCAGCCCGGCCGGCGCCGTCCCGCGCACAGTCGCGGCGAGCTTCCAACCGAGGTTCATCGCGTCGCCCACACTCAGGTTGAGCCCCTGTCCGCCGAACGGAGGGTGCACGTGGGCCGCGTCGCCGGCGAGCAGCACTCGCCCCTGCCGGTAGGTCGTGGCCTGACGGGTGTTGTCGGTGAACCGGGTCAGGCTCGTGATCCCGGTGACCGTGGCGTCGGCGCCGGTCACGTGGCGGATGGCTGCCTGCAAGTCCTCGGCGGTCGCTGGGGTGTCGCGGTCGGCCGGTGCGCCGTCGAACGCGACCGTGGTGATTCGCCTGCGCGGCGGGTCGTTGAGGTAGACGCCGGTGTCGGTCGCGTGCCAGCCGACACCAAGGTCCTCCACGCCGACGATGTCGGCGACCCCGTGGTAGCCGGTGATTTCCGGGTCGGTGCCGGGAAAGTCGAACCCGGCGAGCTTGCGCACCGTACTGCGGCCGCCGTCGCAGCCGACGAGCCACCCGCACCGGATCGGCCCGTTGTCAGTCGCGACCGTCACCCCGTCGGCGTCCTGCTCGAAACCAGTCACCTCCACCCCGCGGCGAACTTCCACGCCGAGCCCGGCGGCGCGGTCGGCGAGGATCGCCTCGACCTGTTTCTGGTGGACCAGGTCGACCATGTCCGGGGGATAGAGCCCAGCCAGGTCCGGGTCGGACTCGTCCAGCATCTCGTCGCCGAGCATGATCGCCGCGAAATGTCCGGAGAACCTGGGCAGCGCGCTCGTGCCGTCCGAGCGGCGGCTGGAAAGGTAGGAGACGGTCCACTCCGTCTCCTGCTGGGCTTGCCGCAGCACGGGAAGCAGGCCGCGCCGGTAGAACGCCTCGATATTGGGCCGATTGAGGGTTCCTGCCTTGAGGATCGGATTGACCTCGGTCAACCGTTCCAGCACGATCACCGAGGCGCCGCCGGCTCGCAACTCACCGGCGAGCATCAACCCCGCGGGACCGGCCCCGGCGACCACCACGTCGCAGTCGACCGGACGCTCGGCCGCACGGGATCGCGGGGGGCCGGCAGTGGATGGCGTGGCCATGGTTGTACCTCCCAATGGATCGAGTGGCCAAGTCGTCAGGACCCGGCCTGGTTGTCTGACCGGCGGGCGGTTTCGATCAACCGCTGGATGATCGGGCGGGCCACATTCATCGCCAGCCGAAGCGAGGCGTCGTCCTCGGGGGAAAGCGTCGCCAGCAACTCCGCCAGGCGGTCACGGCGATCGCGGAGACGGGTGGCCACCAGGGTGCGGCCGGCGTCGCTGAGCGCGATGAGCGACGCCCTCCCGTCCTGCGGGTCCCTGACTCGCGCTACCAGCCCCTGCCGCTCCAGGCGCTGCACCAACTGGCTCGTCGAGGGCTGACTGGAACCTTCCACCGCCGCCAGTTCCGTCAGCCGCGTCGGGCCGTCCCGGTAGAGCCTGCCGAGGCACATGATCGCGGTGAACGACAAGCTTCCGTGGTCGGCCAGATGCCGGATCATCAGGCGGACAACCTCGTCGAAAGCCTCCGTGACGCCATCCCGCCCTTGGTCGCGCTCCAGCTCACCCATGACCCATTTATATCATGAGATGATGTAACTCGCCTCCAAACTCGACGACCACTGCCCGTTTCGACACTATTTTACCTTTTATAGCTTGATTTTCCTGAGTGGCGCTCGTCCGCGAGCCCACAGTCCTTCAGATATTTATATAATTTCATTATGTGAACATGAACCAGTCCGGGTCGGCGAGACACGCGGAGGCACGCCCGACTACACGGCAACCACCGGGACCTGACCGGACAGCGCGGGCACGGTCGAGGCCGTCCGGGTGACGGGGATGCAGGTTCGGGACGGGATAGCCGACTCCTTCTCGCAGTCGGGTGCCGTCCGAGGAAGCGCCGACCGAGAAAATCAGGCGCGTGGAACGTAGCCGGCAACCGAAAAAACCCCGGAAATCGCCACGCCGCCCACCTGATCCTTGCCCACCTTATTCCGCGACCGAGCTTTTATGCGCCCGCGTTTCCCCCTGTCGCGATACTGCCACAGCGAGCGAGGCAGTCCTCAACCCGCTCGACGACGCACCCCGGAATGGACGACCGACGCCCGCCCCTCGCTCGGAGCGATTCCGGAATCACGATCGCGCGTCACCCGAAATCGCACAATGCGTTTGGTTTTCATGTTTCGGTCATCGTTCGCGTGAAGCGGGCACAATCGCACGGAGCGACCTTCTTGCCATGCTAGGATCGATTCAGAGAACATCCACTGACCGTCGAGGCGCTCCATCAGCGCAGTCCCCCAGCCCGAACGGGAATCGTGCCCCGATCGGGCTAATTCGGCATAGTTCCGGGAGACCCCCGGACATGCGGACGTGTCTCGCCGGGACGAGCGGAATTCCACGAACAGGTTCCGCCGCACCCTTGAATTCCCCTGCTTTCCCACCGCGCTGACGCGCGGAATTTTTTCGCGCGAACCACCCGACGACCGAAAGGAATACCGAGATGAGCACCAGTTCGTCCGCTCCTTGTGCGCGGACACTCGTTCAGCGCACCTTGACCCACCTGGCCCAGCCTGCCGACCTCAACCATCAGGGAGACGTCGCCGGCGCGGTTATTTTCCGGCTGATCGACCACGCGGCCTGGCTCGCGACCCTCGAATACAGCAACGGGCCGACGGCGACCCGCGCGGTGAAGCGGATGGAATTCCTGAACCCCGTGCGCGAAGGCGGTTTGCTGCACGCCTGCGCGCAGATCGAGCGGGTCAACAACACCTCCATCGAAGTCCGCACCACGGTGACCGCTACCTATTGGTCAGGCTGGGCCGACGATCCCGAGGACCTCGCGGCTCCGCCGACGCCGGTGGCTTCCGCGGAGCTGGTGTTCGTGGCGATCGACGTCACCGGAACCCCGCGAGCCGCGACCCCGGTGCCGGGGACCAGGCCGTCGTCGGAGAACCTGTACCTGCACCAGGCTGCGGCTTCCGGCTATCGCCGCGCCAGCCCGTAACTTCTCCGGCATCCCGCGAGAAACCCGGTGCTGAGAGCAGCGTCAGCAACCGCGGTCGTCGCGGACCGAGCGGGCTAGCGGCGAGCCGAGTGCATGCCGCTAGCCCGCTTCGCGCTGCCTGCGGCGAAGCGGAACCGGCGACCTGAATCGGCGGCGTCGGGGAAACTCCGCCGCACGCCGGTCCCCGGCGGCTGGCCCGCAGACCGACCCGGCGGAGACAGCGCGACCGGCCGCCTCCGCGGACTGCGGCCGGTTCGCAGTGCCCACGCGGTCAGAACGTCTTGGCATGTCGCGCGACCACGGGTGCCGCGGCATGTCAAGACGGAGAAACTGCGGTGCCGCTGATCTCCGGGCTGCGGTAGCGCCAGGACTGTCCGGTACCGATTCGATCGCGGCACTCCGCGCCACCGACCAACGGCGGTTGTCCCGCCCTGACCAGCGCTATAGGAATAGCCCGTTCACTGGCGAAATACCCAAAAGGGGCAACCATATGAGACGACTCCGCTACGCGGTGGTGATCCCGGCGATCGCCGGCACCTTGCTGGCCGGGTTCACGCCCGCCTTCGCGGGCCAGGAGGCTGCCGGGGGCAAGCAGCCGCCGAACCCGACCGGCATCCCCGCGCAGTACGCGAGCCAAAAGCTGGACTGGCACACGTGCGCGGTCCCCTCCGAGCTGCCGACTCCCCCGCCCGAGGGCGCTAAGGACATGGAGTGCGCGACCTACAGGACGCCGCGCAACTGGTACCAGCCGAACGCCCAGATCGACCTGACCATCGCGGTCAGCCGGCTGAAGGCGACCAAGAACGCGACAGCCAGCGTCGTCACCAACCCGGGCGGCCCGGGAGCTCCCGGGCGCAACTTCCCGGCGCGGCTGCGCAACCAGGCCAAGCTGCGAGAGCACCAGGAGATCGTCGGATTCGACCCGCGCGGCACGGGCAAGAGCACCAACATCACCTGCGGCGGCGCCATCGGCACCGGCTCGGACCTCGACCCGCGCGACCGCAGCAAGCAGAACCTGAACCTGATCCTCCAGGCGACGAAATACGCGGCGCTGTCCTGCCAGCAGAAGTCCGGCGAACTGGGCCCGCTGATCAACACCGACCAGACGGTCAAGGACATCGACCTGCTGCGCGTGCTGCTCGGCCGCGACAAGATCAACTGGGTCGGCTATTCGGCGGGCACCTGGATGGGCGCGCACTACGCCCAGGCCTTCCCCGCGCACACCGGCCGGTTCGTCCTCGACTCCGCGACAGAGTTCACCACGACCTGGCAGAAGTCGTTCGACGCGCAGCCGCTCGGTTTCGAGCGCCGCTGGCGGCAGGACTTCCTGCCGTGGATGGCGACCTACGACAAGCTCTACCACTTCGGTGCCACCGGCGAGGCGGCCCGCCAGACCTACGAGCAGGTCCGGTACGCCCTGACCCAGAACGCGGTCACCCTGCCGGACGGCTCGCACGTGTCGGCCAACGGTCTCGACTCGTTCATCGCGGCGCAGATCTACTCGAAGCGCGCTTTCCCGGGGCTGGCCGACTACCTGGTCAACGTCCGCGCGCTGACCCAAGGCACGACTTCGGCCCAGGACAAGGCATCGGCCGCGCAGCGGGTCAAGGCCGCCGACAAGAGCACCACGACCTCCGGCCCGCAGCCGCTGATGGTGCCTGCCGACGGTGACTCCTACGACGCGTCGTTCTGGACGATCCCGTGCAACGAAGGCCCGTGGACCGGCTCGACCCAGAGCGCCGTCAAACAGTCGCAGAAACTGATCGACCGGCAACTGCCGCTGCTCGGCGCCGGCTGGTTCATCCAGCCGTGCCTGTTCTGGAAGAACACCCCGGCCCCGCTGCCAGTGCTCAACGGCAAGGGCGTTCCGCCGGTGCTGATCGTCGAGTCGGAGCACGACCCGGCGACGCCGATCGAGGGCGCGCGCCGCGCGCACAACGCGTTCGACAACTCGCGGATGCTGACCATCACCGGAGAAGGCGACCACGGCATCTACGCCGGCGGCAACGCGGGCGTGGACAAGGTCGTGGAGGCCTACCTGGTCGACGGCGTCGTGCCGAATGACCAAAACCTCCCCGGCATGCCGCTTCCGGTGCCCCCGGGAGCCTGACGCCTTTGCCTTCGCGGCCTTGCGGAATCGGCGTTGTCGGCCGGGCAGCAGACCCCGCTGCCCGGCCGACGCGCTGTGCCGCCAAGCTGTAGGTATCGGTCGCTGCGGCGGCAATGATCAAGTTCGCCGCGAATGCGGTACCTGATCGTGTTTTCGCTTGACGCGTTGCCAGCGGCCGAACGTCGCCAGCGACTCGTGGACAGCGTGGCCGGTCATAGAGCTGAGTGACGCTCTCGTCGATCCCGGCGACTTCCGGAAATCCCGTGGATGGAGTGTCGTCGTTCCGCCGAGCAGTTGTATGCCAGAAATGGCGGCGTCGGCCCAGAATGGAGTCCGAGCGGCCCGACGGACCGACGCTCCGCCGCGCCGACGAGGAACACGCCACGCGCTAGCGGGTCCGGTAATCGCACGACCGCGGATTCCCGGATCTGCAGCGGGCAACGCGGCGTCGCCCCACCGCTCCGAACCGCCACCAGCCCAGCGAACCATCAGCGGCCGGACCGCCGGCCGGTTGGACGACCGTCAAAATCGACACCAAATCGCCCCTGCCGACGGGCAGCAAAAAAAGCCCAGGTCTGAGACCTGGGCTTTGCTCCCCCGCTTGGACTCGAACCAAGAACCCTCCGGTTAATTGTTGCGAACAATTTCGATTCGACGTCATTAGATCCAGCTGGTAAGTTTGCAAAAGTTCATGCCCCGATTCGCTCTCGATCATCCTCAGTCGGTGCTTAAAATCGACAGTAAATCGCCACTAGTTCGACTGGCGGCACCCGTCGTCCGTCAGCCGCCGCGCTCGTCCGCCCGGATGTCGCTTTGTATGAGGGCAGTTCCAGCGCGCCTTCGAAACCTTGGGCGACACTCCTGGTGGGCCTACTCGCTGTGATATCGGTCCAGTTTGTGGCGAACGCTGTACCGCGGAATCCTTCGGGAGGCTCGCGGGAGGCGCGGACGCTCCGCCTTCGTCATCTCCGGACCCGGCGGACACGGTCACTTCCACAGCAACCGCACGAGGATCCGGAACTGCTCCGGTCGAGCGCGGGCACGCGGCTCCTATCCGTGCGCCCGCGCTCCCGGTCCCAGTTGCGGGGTGCTCAAGGACCATTCGCCGTTGGGCATGTCGCGCCGACGGAACCAGCGCCACTGGCGCACTCCGCGGCGCCACGCCCACGCCGGCGATGCACAGCAAAGCGGCGCACGCCGCGTAGACGGACAACCGCGGGTCCGGACTCGCCACCGCGACCCAGCACAGCACTCCGCACGCCACGGAGAAGCCCACGGCTGCCGCCATCCACATCAGCGGCCGCCACGGCCCGGCGACCGCATGGCGGATGACCACATTGCCCGTCACGGTCCCGACCTGCACGACGGTGCGGGCGTTGCCGTGATAGGTGCTGGTCACTCGCGACTGCGGGTTGTGTTGAGCCACCTTGCCCCTCACGACCCGTTCTGCGCGATCTTCTCGTGAGCCGCCCCGGCTCTACCTGCCCGGTACCGCAACCGGCGTGACTCAACGAGCGAAAGGCCCTGCACCGACGGCGCACCTGCGCAGGTTGCGCTGTCGCCAAGGCACGCACGGCATGACGATCTGCCCCAACGCGACGGCACCAGCCGATCGTAGCTCGCGTAAGACATGCTCTTTGGCTACCAGCTCAGAGGGGCGAGTCCAGCGGTCGTCGTGCATCGTCAGCTGCCGGTGGCCGCTTGCGGCCAGCGTCAGTGGTTGAGGTATTCCAGGTCCGGGGAGAACAGCGGCTCGGCGCGACGACGTGCCGAGCCGCGGCCGCCGCGGCTACTTCTTGTTCTCTTTGTTCCGCAGCTGGGCTTTTCTGTTCCAGTAGGCCACGCTGCAGATCCACGTTCCCACCAGCGCTACGAGGACAATCGCCCCGAACACGGGCGGGTACACGCCTGTGCTCCACAGGAATCCGGTCGAGAAAATGAGGATTCCCAGCAGGGCGTGGCTCACCGCTTCTCTCCAGCCGACCAGTTCACGTCGCACGTGTCGATCGAACCGCTCTCTTTTGCCTTCCATGGTCACCTCGCTCGTCATGCCTAACATACGAAAACGCTCGCCAATCCGATGCCGAGCCCCATCCCGCCGATGAAGAACTGCGCGCCCGGGATGAGCAGGCCCAGACCGAAGACCCCGGCGCCAGAGCCCCAGGCTCCGGCACTGCATACCCTCGATTCCGACCAGTACTTGTCTTCGTCCTTGTGGTCGTGGTGGGAGCTGCTGAGGATTTGCTGCACATAGGTGCATCCCAGGTTGAGGGGTATGTTGCAGTCGGGGTTGGTGATCATGCCGGGCCCGCACAGCATGGTGGTGCACCAGGCCGCGACGGGTCCCTCGCCTTGGAGACAGCCGGCCGGCAGCGGGCCCGCGCCGCCGTAGCCTCCGGCCGCGCCGCCACCGCCGGCGGGCGGGTTTGGCGGGTGGGCGATGGCCTCCCTGAGCGCCTGGCTGGCCTCGTGGGCCGCTTGTGCGGCGTCCTTTCCCGCAGCGATCGCGCTGGAGTAAGCCGCACGGGAAGCTGCATAGGCGCCGCGGGCGGCGGAGCTGGCACGTGCGGCGGAGGCGTTGGCCTTCGTGGCAGAGGTGGCCGCGGCGCGTGCGGCCTGGACCGCAGTGGTTTCTGCCCGGCGTGCGGTCGCGGCGGATTGCGCGGCGTGCTGGGCGGAATCCTGGGCTTGCTGGGCGAATCGCTGTGCGGTCCCAGAACTCGATCGTCGACCTGACACTGCCTCAGGCCCTGGATGCACGCGTCAAGCGACGAATCGACATATCGGGCGGGATCAACCGCGCCAAGATCGACTGCGGCCAAACGCAGCGCCGACCCACGGCTTCGAACTGCCACCCGGCAACCGCGGCGGACCACCGGCGAACCCGACAGCCGACCGCTTGGACGACCGTCAAAATCGACACCAAACCGCCCCTGCTTACGGGCAGCAAAAAAGCCCAGGTCTAAGACCTGGGCTTTGCTCCCCCGCTTGGACTCGAACCAAGAACCCTCCGGTTAACAGCCGAATGCTCTGCCAGTTGAGCTACAGGGGATCGTGCTTCGCCGGTCCGGATCTCTCCGGGCTGACAGGAAGAACTTTAGCCCATGCCGTTCCGCCCTCGCACAGGGGGGTGGGTCTTCGGCCCGGAGCCGGGGGCCCCGCACGGAAGGCGGTTGTGTTGGACAATGGACAGTCGGAAGTCCTGCTGACGAGAGGTGTGTCCGCCGATGAAGAAGTTCCTGCTGGGCGTGGGCCTGGGGTACGTGCTGGGCACCAAGGCCGGCCGGGGACGGTACGAGCAGATCGTGCGCACCTACCGCAAACTGGCCGACCATCCGATGGTCCAGGGCGCGGCGGGGGTGGCGCGGGCGAAGCTCGGCGAGAAGTTCGGGCGCGGGAACGGCTGAGCCAGCACCCGGCGAAACCCCAGCTCAGGATGGTTTTTGCCAGGTGAGCGAGTACCGGCGCAGCACGTGCCGCCGGTATCTCACTCCTGGCAGCAACCGTTGCGCGGCCGTTCGTACCTCGCGGTAGCTCATCCGCGGCTGCATCGCTGGCATGCCGTCCGGGCCGTGTGCTCGGCGCAGCACCTTCGCGATGCGCACGATCGGCGCGGCCGCGATCGTCGCCGCCCGGTCCGTCATGCTCGCGTCGCGGGCCAGTCCGACGACCACCAGCGCGCCGCCTGGGCGCAGCAGGTCTCGCATTCGGGCGAGGGCCCTTTCGAAATCCAGGTGGTGGATGGTGGCGACGGAGCAGATGAAGTCGTAGGCGCCGAGGTCAGCGGAGAGAAAGTCGCCCTCGACGAAGGTGTCAGAGGACAGCGAACGGGCCTGAGCGACCATCTCCGGCGATTTGTCGATCCCGGTGACCGACGGCACCGCCTCAGCCAGCTTCCGCACCAGCAGGCCGTCTCCGCAGCCGACGTCCAGCGCGGTCGCGCATCCGGCGGGCACGGCGCGGAGGATGCCCGGATGGCGGGCGACGTTCGTGTTCCAGTAGGCCATCAGTCCGGGATCTTCGCAACGAAGAAGATCCGCCGGAATTCGAACCAGGTCGTGCCGTCCGCGCGGGGCGGGTAGGCCTCGTCCAGGAGCGGGGCCAGGTCGTCCTGAAACGAGGCCCAGTCTTCGTCGCCCAGCGCCGCGCGGATGGGGCGGAGCGCGGTGCCGGTGATCCACTCCAGGACAGCTCGCGGACCGGAAAGCTGTTGTACGTACGTGGTTTCCCAGGCGTCGACCAGGCATCCGGCGTCGGCGAGAAGGTCCGCGTAGTCGCGAGGTTCACCGACGGCGTCCTCGGCTCGCAGCGACACCGACGACAGCCGCGAAGCCCACGCCGGAGAAGCCGCCAGCTGACGGCTGATGGCGTGCGAAGGGGCGGAGAAGTTGCCGGGGACCTGCACCGCGAGCACCGCTCCGGCCGGGAGTTCCGTGGCCCAGCGGCGCAGCAGGTCCACGTGGCCGGGCACCCACTGCAGGACAGCGTTCGAGACGACCACGTCGGTGTCCGGTTTCGGCGTCCACGACCGGACGTCGCCGACCTCGGCGGCCACCCCGCGTTCGCGGGCCGCGGCGACCATCTCCGGCGAGCTGTCCATCGCCTCCAGGACCGCGTCCGGCCAGCGGAGCGCCAGGTCGAGGGTCAGCGTGCCGGGGCCGCAGCCCAGGTCGGCCACTCGACGGGGCGAAGCCGCCGAGATTCGCCCGATCAGGTCGTAGAACGGCCGGCCACGCAGGTCGGAGTAGTCAAGGTACTTCGCCGGATCCCACACGAGCAGCCTCCCGCCGAGTAACAGTACAGACGTACTGAGTACGAGCGTACTGCTAATCGGCGCGGTTGGCCAGCTTCTCCGCGACCTCCGCCGCGACCGCCTCGACCAGCGCCGGATCGGTGCCCGGGTCGGGGCGGACCTGCAGTTCCACGCCGTCGCGGCCGGGGACCTTGCGCTGGACGAACCACGCGCCGCCCTCGGGGAACTCGTGCCGGTGCCGTCCGCGCACCGAGCCGTCGACCCGCAGGCGCACCTGTTGCGGCACCTTTCCCGGCTGCGGCAGCCGGAACCGCACCGGCTCGCGGTCGGCCAGCACCGCGACCGCGCCCGTCCGCCCGGTCTCCTCCGATTCGGTCAGCGTGAACACGCCCTCGCCCCAGGTCGCCTTGCCCACCAAGTGCCAGCCGACCCGTCGCGTCGCGCCCTCGCCGGTCGGGATCCACAGGCCCAGCGACGTCACGACCAGGTGCCCGCCGCCCTCGACCGCCGCCGCGGCGACCGGGTCCTCGCCCTGGTCCAGCTTGCCGGGGAATCCCGAGGGCAAGCCGCCGCCGAAGAACCGGTTCAGCAGTCCCACGTCACTCCCACCCGCTCGCTGCCTGCTCGCGCAGCGACTTCCGGTACTGCTCCAGCGCGACCAGGTCGCCGAACAGCGCGCGGTAGTCGTCCGGGGCCTCGACCGGCGACAGCCGCTGCAGCTTCGACTTGATCTCGCCGATCTGCCTGCCGACGAGGTTCTCCTGCACGCCCGCGAGCACGCCGGAGATGTAGCGCGAGTCCACTTCCCCCAAGGCGCGCAACGGTTCCACCGCCAGTTCGCTGAGCACCCGGCGGACCGTCCCTTCCGGACAGTGCGCCGACGCGGCGTCCAGCAGCGCGGGCCCGGTGAGCCCGGAGGCCGCCCCGCCCGCCTTCAGCACGGCCAGATGCACCGCGATGTACACCGGATGCGTGAACGCCTCTTCCGGCAGCGAGTCGTACTCCGGACCGGCGATCGCGGGCTGCTGCAGCGCGGCCTTGAGCGCCTCGCGCTGCCCGACGAACCTCGGGTCGTTCGGCGCGGGACGCGGCAGGTCCTGCTTCTCCGGTTCGGGCGCCGGGGTTTCCTGCCGCGACGCGCCCCGCCGCAGCTGAGGTTCGGCCGGACCGCGCCGGGACGCCGCTCCGGCCGCGCCGCGCACCCGGTTGACCACCTGCGCGACGTCCTGCCAGCCGACCCACCAGGCGAGCTTGGAGGCGTAACCGTCCCGGCTGGCCCGGTCCTTGATCGCGGCGACCATCGGCACGGTCTTCTGCAGCGCGGACACCTGGCCGTCGACCGAATCCAGGTCGAACTGCTTGAGCATGCTCTTGATCACGAACTCGAACAGCGGCGTGCGGCGGGCCACCAGGTCCCGTACCGCGGTGTCGCCCTTCGCGATGCGCAGCTCGCACGGGTCCATCCCATCCGGCGCGACCGCGATGTAGGTCTGCCCGGCGAACGTCTGGTCGCCCTCGAACGCCTTCAGCGCGGCCTTCTGCCCCGCCTCGTCGCCGTCGAAGGTGAAGATGACCTCGCCGCGGAAGGCGTCGTCGTCCATCATCAGCCTGCGCAGGACCTTCATGTGGTCCTCGCCGAACGCGGTACCCGAAGACGCGACCGCCGTCGGCACGCCCGCCGCGTGCATCGCCATCACGTCGGTGTAGCCCTCGACCACCACGACCTGGTGCCGTTTCGCGATCTCGCGTTTGGCCTGGTCGAGGCCGAACATGACCTGCGACTTCTTGTAGATCTGCGTTTCGGAGGTGTTGAGGTACTTCGCCGAGATCCGGTCGTCGTCGAAGAGCCGCCGCGCGCCGAAGCCGACCACGTCGTTGCCGACGTCGCGGATCGGCCACACCAGCCGCCGGTGGAACCGGTCCATCGGGCCGCGCTGGCCCTCCTTCGACAGCCCGGATGCGAGCAGCTCCTTCACCTCGAACCCGCGGTTGAGCAGGTGCTTGGTGAGCTTGTCCCAGCCGCCGGGCGCGAAGCCGCAGCCGAACTGCTTGGCCGCCGCGGCGTCGAAACCTCGCTCGGACAAGAAGTCCCGCGCCGCCCGCGCCTCGTCGGTGACCAGCTGCTCGATGTAGAACTCGGACGCCGCGCGGTGCGCCTCGATCAGCCGGGACCGGGTGCCCCGGTCGCGCTGCACCGACGCGCCGCCGCCCTCGTAGGTCAGCCGGATGCCGACCCGGTCGGCGAGCCGCTCGACCGCCTCCACGAACGACACGAGGTCGATCTTCTGAATGAACTTGATGACGTCGCCGCCCTCGCCACAGCCGAAGCAGTGGAAGGTCCCGTGAGTGGGGCGCACGTTGAACGACGGGGTCTTCTCGTTGTGGAACGGGCACAGGCCCTTCAGGCTGCCCCCGCCGGCACGGCGCAGCGCGACGTACTCCCCCACGACCTCGTCGATCCGGTTGCGCTCACGCACCTCCGCGATATCGCTCTCCCGAATCCGTCCTGCCACGGGAACCACAATAGTTCTCCCTCCCCCCGCGCCGTGCGGCACACTCGGGGACATGAGCACACCGACCGCGCTCGAGGAGTTCGCCGCCGAGTTCGACGCCCACCGGCCGCACCTGATCGCCGCGGCCTACCGGCTCACCGGCACCCGCGCGGACGCCGAGGACGCGACGCAGGAGGCCTGGCTGCGGCTGTCCGGGCTCGACGACGCGGGCCGCGCCGGGATCCGCGATCTGCGCGGCTGGCTGACCGCCGTGGTCGGCCGGATCTGCCTCGACCGGCTGCGGTCGGCGGCCGTGCAACGCGAGAAGTACGTGGGCGAATGGCTGCCCGAGCCGATCGTCATGCCGTTCGGCGTGCCCGCGAGCGAGGATCCGTTGGAAGCCGCGGTGCGCGACGACGGCCTGCGCATGGCCGCGATGGTGGTGCTCGACCGGCTCAATCCGGAGCAGCGCGTGGCGTTCGTGCTGCACGACGCGTTCGCGGTGCCGTTCGCGGAGATCGCCGACGTCCTGGGCTGCAGCCCGGCCGCCGCGCGCCAGCACGCCTCCCGCGGCCGCCGCGCGGTCGAGGACTCCGACCCGCCCGCCCGGCTCGAACTGGCGGAGCAGCAGCCGGTGCTGGAGAAATTCGTGGTCGCGCTGCTGGCGGGCGACATCCGCGCGGTCACCGAACTGCTGCACCCGGACGTGGTCATGATCGGCGATTCCAACGGCCGTTCGCGCACCAGCCGCCGGATGATCGTCGGGCCGGACAAGGTCGCCCGCTTCGTGCTCGGCGTACTGGCGAAGTACGCGCCGGGCACGATGGAGAACGGACGGCCGGTGCTCGTCAACGGCGACCTCGGCCTGTGGCTGCCGCAGCTGCCCGCGGTCGACGGCTACCTCGCCCTCGACGAGCGAGTGCAGACGTTCAGCGTGCGCGACGGCCGCATCGTCGGCCTTTACGACCAGGTCAACCCGGAGAAGCTCACCCGCATCACCCGGCCGGAGCAGTAGTCCGTGAAGGGCTCCTTGAGGGAATCAGATTCCCTCAAGGAGCCCTTCAC